>JANYJV010000114.1 GCA_025361725.1 Acidimicrobiia bacterium
GGGCCAGCCGCGCCTTCAGTCGGACCGAGATTCGATCCGCTCTCGAGCGCGTCAAAAGTGCGCTCCATTTCGAACCGCGCCTCGATCCGCGACGGCGCCTCGAGAAACTCATCCCATCGACCGTGATCGCGCTCCTCGACCGCGACGCGATCGACCTCAACGAATACCTGCACGCACTTGCATTCACCAATGCGCCGGCGGCGGCCGCGTCGTGCGTCTCCCGCGTCCTGGCTCGGCGTCTGAGCAGAAGCCCACAGCAACCCCAAGCGATGCGCCGCTGGGCAGCGGGCGTCCCCACGCTTCTGAGACGGGATCGAGTGTGGCGATCGGTGTCGCAACCATGTGGACCTCCAAAGGCAGGAACGCGCTGGACGGACACGCGCTTAGACGCGCGGTGCAGACGCCGCGGCGTGATCGACGTCTACACCACGCGTCGACTCACGCATGCGAGCGCGTCATCCATCCACACTCACGACAGCGATCGAACCCGAGGCCGGGCCCATCCAGCACGCAGCACAAGGCGGCTTCCGCGTCGACAACGAATCGCCCGTGTCGTGCCGTAGTCGTCCATCGTTCGTGGCTCGGTCGAGCCGAGAAAGCGTGCCCCGGCCGCGCCGGCTTCCTGCCCGGGGTGAGCACAACGGCGGCACCGTGGAGGCGAGTCGCCGCCCGCGAACACGCTGCCTGAGAGCGCGTAGACAGCCTTGACGCGACCGCACCAGCATTTCGAATGCAACTGCGTGGACCCTTAGCGCGGTCGTGAGTTTCGCGACGGTCGGAGTCGTGTCGAAGACGGGCGCGACGGTGGTTGTGCGAGGTCGTGATCAGAGGTTCGGGGATCGGTGGTCTAGGTGTTCGTCGCGAAGATCGGATGCGCGCAACTGACGGCGTGTTGCGACGGGCAGCTATCCCGGGACGAACTGCCGATGTCTATAACTGGAGATCGACGGGCTCTGTGCATGCGTCCTGGGCGATTCAGCGGTGCGCATTCGCCTCCGCACGCATGTCGGTTCGTAACTCGACGAGCGCAGCACGCGTGGTCCCAGTGCGCCACTGCAGCATCACGACGAGCGACGGCCAACCAAAGGCCATGTAGGCGAGGACGATGCTGGTCCTCCAATGGTCACGATTGCCGTATCCGACCCAGAGACTGCGGCGAAAGCCGCCGATGTCGCGGTGGCAGCGACGCGCCGGCACCAGACACACGACATAGCCGAGGAACGCGAACACAGCGAAGCCGATCACCACCCAGCGTCACTCCTCACGATCGGTCTCCCCGGTGCACCGTAGCCCTCGCGATCGGCGTCGCAACCTCGAGCAAACTCGTTGTCACGACACCGTCAACGAGTCCGTTGCAGCCACTCGCAAAAGGGACGTTCGCCGCCTGGTGCAGACCGTCGGTGCAGACGCGCGGGGCAGACGCGCGTGAAGGGTCGCGATGTCCGTTGTTGCCCAAGATAAGGGCCTGGATCGAGGCGCTCCTCGAATATGCGGGTCCGCGGTGGCCGCCCCGATCGCGTTTCGTCGCCTTGGGTGCACATAGAAGAGGTATGGAAGCAATGGACAACCAGATGACGCCTACGAACGATGGCGTCGAGCCGATCCTGCTGACGGTGCCTCAAGCGGCGCGCGCACTGGCTATCGGGCGGACGACGCTGTACGAGCTGATCGGAGAACGGCGGATCGAGACTGTGCACATCGGCCGCTGCACTCGGGTGCCGGTCGAGGCAGTGCGCGCGTTCGTCGAGGCCGAGCGAGCTCGGTCATGAGCGGGTACCGTCTCGACCCTTCCCGCGGCGGAGCTCCCCTCGTCCCCACGCGTGGTTTCGGAGGAATCTGACGTGGCCCACATCACGAAGCGCCAGACGCGCGGTGGCCCGCGGTACGACGTGCAGTATCGAGCGCCCGACGGCGGCGAGCGATCGAAGACCTTCCGAACTCGTCGCGACGCCGATCGATTCGCGGTGACGATCGAGGCCGACATGTTGCGCGGCGCGTGGGTGAACCCCGAAGCCGGACGAATCACGATCGAGGACTACGCGACCAGCTGGCTCAAGTCACGGCCCGGCCTTCGCGTCCGGACACGCGAGACCTACGAGTCCCAACTTCGGGGTCACGTCTTTCCCACTCTCGGAGCGGTCGACGTGAACGCGCTGACACCGCGTGCGGTGCGCGAGTGGCATAGCGCCCTCGTCATCTCGGGCGTCGTGAGCGCCAACACCGCGGCCAAGTGCTATCGGGTCCTACGTACGATTCTCAGCACGGCGGTGCATGACGAACTGATCATCGCCAATCCATGCAAGCTCCCCGGTGCAGGTGTTGAGCGCGTCACGGAACGACCGACCGCGACGGTTGCCGAGGTGCTCACTGCGGCTGAGGCGATGCCCGAGCACCTTCGCTTGATCGTGTTGCTCGCCGGCTTCTGTGGTCTCCGCGTTGGCGAGTTGCTCGGCCTTGAGCGTCGACACGTGAACCTGCTGCATGGTCTGCTGACCGTGGAACAGCAAGAGCATCAGCTCAAGCACGGCGAGCTGGTCGTTGGTCCACCGAAGAGCGATGCCGGGCGACGCACGATCGCGTTGCCACCGTTTCTCGTTGGCGAAATCGAGGCGCACCTCGATGCGTTCTCGCTGAACTCGCCCGAGGGCCGCGTGTTCCGCGGTGAGCGCGGCGGAACACTTCGCCGGCACGTGCTCCAGAAGCAGTGGGTCCAAGCGCGGGAGGTTGCGGGGCTCCCGGACGGGTTCCGGTTCCATGACTTGCGCCATACGGCCAACACGCTCGCCGCCGCGACCGGCGCGAGCACGAAGGAACTCATGCATCGGATGGGTCACGCGTCCTCGCAAGCGGCGATTCGCTACCAGCACGCGACCCGCGACCGCGACGTCTTCATCGCTGGCGCGCTGGACGAGCTCGTGGAGGCATCCCGCGGGATCTCGCGGGATAACCGCGGGATAAACGGCCCCGAGGAAGTCGATGAGAGCCCGTCGGGCGGGTCCGTACCCCCTCTGACCAGCGCAAACAGTGGAGCGGGTGACGAGAATCGAACTCGCGTTCTCAGCTTGGGAAGCTGATGTTCTGCCTCTGAACTACACCCGCGTGAAGTATCCGAGTTGGACAAAAGCCCAGCTCTCCGCCGGTGCCGCCTCGTGGTCCCGCCAAGCCCAACCGCAACCTGAGCCCCGGCGTGACCTATACGTGACCGAACGCTGCGACAGGCGGCGTCACTACACGGCACGGGACGCTAGCAAGCAGAACCCGTGCGGCTCCCGGTCGGTCATTGCGCTCGTCGATCGCGTAGCGGCACGACGCCGTCCTCGGTTGCAGCCCGCGTAGCGCCGCATGCGGCGTGGCATGACCGAGTCGCCGCATCAGCTCCTTGGTCCTCGCTCCGGTCGCGGCCGCAAGCGTGCCGGCGCCGTGGCGTAAATCGTGGAGGTGGTCCTCGATCGCGGGGACGATCTCCGCGGGCTGGGAGAGCGACCGTCGGCCGGCAGCCGACTTCGGTGGACCGACGATCGTCGTGCCGCTCTTCGACGGCTGCCGCTGTGCCCGCAGCTCGAGTGTGCGGTGCAACAGGTCGATGTCGCGGCGCGTCACCCCGATCAGCTCGCCACAGCGGTGGCCGCCGAACGCGGCCAGCAGTACCAACGCGCGAAAGCGCGGCGACACCGCGTCCGCCAGTGCGTACATCTCGTCGACCGTTGCGGTCGTCAGCTTCGCCATCCCGACCTCGCCGAGTCGGAAGGATGTGGTGGTCGAGGTAGCCGTCGTACAGGTCACGCGGTAGTGCCGTGTCAGCCAACGTTGCGCCTCATTGCTGCCGCCCCGGATCCAGCGTTCGCGGCCGGACCGACCGGACCCGGTCAGGCGAGTGGGGTCGGTCGCACTGGGGCCGTGACGCGATCAGCGTGGCGGAGGCAGAGGCGCCACCCGTCGTCCTCGCGACGGAAGACCGTCGTGACCCGGAGGTCCAAAGGCACGAGCTCGTCGCTGCCGGAGGGCTGGACGCGCGCGTGTTCGATGGCCACGACGTAGCCGAGATCGTCGCTTGCCCACCGGGTGATCTCGTCGAACTCGGGGGACTCACCGCCGACGAACATCGAGGCGACCAGCGCGGTTTCGGCTGCGACGAGCGGGAACCCGACGATCGGTGGACCGAGAGGGTTTGCCAAGACGACGTCGTCGCGCTGTGACCACAGTGCCGTGCTCGGTCCCGAGTCGCCCTTCGCCATGGAACCGAGCGCCTGTCGGCCCGCTTCGACCGCGGCGGCGAAAGTCCGTGGAGCCATGTTGCGTCCCTCATTCGGTGACCGTCGAGAGCGGCGGCGGCCGCTGGTTTGCGACGTGAGCGATGCTGCGAAGCCGAAGGGGCCAAAGCTACCGGACTCAAGGTCAGTTCGTGCACGCCGCCGCCGTCACCGAGGTGCCGGTCGGTGTCAGGGCAAACGTTGCCAGACGCGGCACGAGGACGGGCGACGGCCCCTCGATGAGCCAATGGGACGTTCGTAGGCCGCGGTCGGAGCTTGAGAGAGGCCAGACTGTCGGGATGGTTTTGGAGTTTTGCCGAGCGACGACCGCCGAAGAAGTCGAGGCGGCGCAGCGCCTCCGCTATGCGGTGTACGTGGAGGAGCTTGGCCGGTATCGCGGTGCCGCCGATGACGCCACCGGCCGCCTCGCCGAGCCCGAGGACGACCACAGCTGGATCTTCTACGTGCGCGATGGAGACGAGCTGATCGCAACCTCACGGGTCACCTGGGGAGGGCACGGATTCTCGGACCGACAGCTGACCCAATACGAGCTCGCCTCGTTCCTCGATGAGCTGCCGGCCGACGTGATGGCGGTCGCGGAGCGCCTGGCGGTGCTGCCCGCGTACCGGGGTGCTGGTCTGTTCGAGCAGATCGTCGAGCACAATCGGCCGTTCGTGGAATCGCATGGTCTGCGGGTCGTCATCGGTTGTTGCGAACCCCACCTTTTGTCGTTGTATCTCGCCAAGGGGCAACGGACCTATGCCGATCGCAATATCAACAGTCCCGAGGCCGGCTATCTGATTCCACTCGTGAACTTCATCCCCGATGTCGAGGCGCTGCGAGGCGTCGGCCACAACACCCAGCCCGGCAAGCTGGCCGCGGTCGTCGAACGCGTGCTCGCGCAGTCCGGCACCGTACGAAGCCACACTCTCAGCCAACCCGACTGCTACTTAGACGAGATCCGGCAAACGTTGGAGACCCTCCACTCCCAGCGGGTTTCCGCGCTGGACGGGTTCACTGACGACGAAGCCCAGCGGTGCATCGCGCGGAGCAACATCATTGAGTGTGCCGCCGGTGACCGCGTGCTGAAGCGGGGCGGATCGGCCCACAACATCTTTGTGGTGCTCGACGGGACCCTCGAGGTTCGCGACCACGACCGGGTGGTCGGCGTGTTGAGCGCCGGCGACGTGTTCGGTGAGATGGCGTTCTTACTGGAACGACCGCGAGCATTCGACGTGGACGCCGCCACCGATGGGACACGAATCCTGAGCCTCAGCGAGGGAGCGCTCCGCAAGATGATCGCCGAAGATGCGACCGTCGCGGCCAAGTTGTTGCTCAACCTGTCGAAAATGCTCTGCGTGCGGCTCATCAAAGCCAACTGATACGTCCAGCGCATGTGCGTCGCGGTGGGTGGAGCCGTACGCTCGCCGGCCGGGTCCGATTGGAACGAAACGGAGGGTGGGTCGTGCGGTGTCAGGCGTGTCAGAGCGAGAACGCGGACGGGAATCGTTTCTGCGGTAGCTGTGGATCCGCGATCATTGACCCGCTCGACGCAGCCGTTGCGTCGGTCCAGATTCCGGCGACCGTCGGGACGGGTCGGTACCGGACGGTGCGACTCCTCGGCGAAGGGGCCCGCAAACGCGTCTATCTGGCGATGGACGAGCGCCTCGCCCGAGAGGTCGCAGTCGCAGTAGTCAAGACGGAAGGCCTCGACGCGAACGGACGCGTCCGGATCACCCGCGAAGCCCAGGCGATGGCCCGACTCGGCGACGATCCCGCCATCGTCACCGTGTACGACGTCGGTGAAGAGGCCGACGGCACGCCCTTCATCGTCAGCCAGTTCATGGCGGGTGGGTCGCTCGACCAGCATCTCGACCGCGAACCGAATCGACGCTTTCCGATCCGGCGCACATTGCAGCTCGCGATGCAACTCGCGCGCGGCCTGGCGCACGCGCACCAACTGCAGATCGTGCACCGCGACCTCAAGCCCGCGAACGTCTGGCTCGACGCCGACGGCGCGGCGAGACTCGGAGACTTCGGGCTCGCCGCGAACGTGGAAGCGAGTCGCATCACGACCGAAGGCACGGTGCTCGGCACCGTGGCGTACCTCGCGCCCGAGCAAGCCCTCGGTCGCGACCCGGAACCCCGCTCGGATCTGTATGCGCTCGGCGCGGTGATCTACGAGATGCTCTGCGGTCGTCCACCGTTCCTGGGCGACGACATGGTCTCGGTCATCAGCCAGCACCTCAACACGCCGCCCGTCGCGCCCCGGTTCCACAACAATGACGTTCCGATCGCGGTCGACACTCTGGTCTTGCGGCTTCTCGAGAAGGATCCAGCCGCGCGGCCGGCGAACGCCGCCGAGGTACTCGAGCTCCTCGGCGCCGCGCAGACGGCACTCGAATCGACCCCGGTCGCTGCCGCTCCGCTCGAGCCGGTGGCCCAGACCAGTCCGTCGGCGCAGCTCGCGGATTGGGGCAGGTTCGTCGGTCGGGCGACCGAGCTCGACGCGTTGCGTGCCGCGTTCGACGCGTCACTCTCGGGCAAGACGGGCATCGTCATGGTGGTGGGGGAGCCTGGCATCGGCAAGACCCGCACCGTCGAGGAGCTCGGGGTTTACGCCTCGGTACGCGGTGCGCAAGTGCTCTGGGGCCACTCGTACGAAGGTGATATCGGCGTGCCGTACCTCCCGTTCGTCGAGGCGCTGCGGACCTTCGCGCGCGAGCTTTCCGACGACGGCCACCTGCTCGACCCGGACGCGGGCTGCGCCGAGGTCGCGACGATCATCCCCGAGCTGCGCGACCGGCTCCCGCAGCTAGCGGTGCTTCCTGCCCTTGACGGGGACGCCGAACGCCACCGACTCTTCGAGGGCGTCAGCTCGTTCCTCGTCGCAGCGACCCGCATCCGACCGCTGGTGATCGTCCTGGACGACATGCACTGGTCCGACAAGCCGTCGCTGCTGCTGCTCGTGCATCTCGCTCGCCGGATCAACACTTCTCGACTGGTGATCATCGGGACCTACCGCGACGTTGAGCTTGAGCGTTCGCATCCGCTCGCGGAGACGATCGCGACGCTGCGGCGAGAGCGTCTGTACGAACGGGTGCTGCTCCGGGGGTTGCCGGTCGCCGAGGTGCAGGCGTTCATCGAAGCCGTGGGTGGGCAAGAGACCCGCGGGGAGTTTGCCGAGCTCATCTTCCGGGAGACCGAGGGCAACCCGTTCTTCGTGGCCGAGATTCTCCGCCACCTCGTGGAGACCGGCGCGATCCGCCATGAGGGGGACGCGTGGATCGGTACGCCGGAGAGCATTGCCGAGAACCTGCCCGAGGGTGTGCGCGAGGTGATCGGCCGCCGCCTCGATGGACTCTCCGAGAATTGCAACGCCGCGCTCTCGGTCGCGGCCGCGATGCCTGGTGGTTTCACGGTCGAGGTGGTCGGTGAGGTCGCGGGCATCGACGAGGACACGATGCTCGATCTCCTCGACGAGGCCCTCGGCGCGCAGGTTGTCCGCGAACGGCGCGAACGCCCGGGTACCTACGAGTTCAACCACGCGCTCATCCGCCAGACCCTGTACGGCGAGCTCAGCACACCCCGACGTGTGCGGATGCACCGGCGCGTCGGCGAGGCGCTGGAGCGTTCCTTCGCCGACTCGATCGACGCCCACCTGCCGGAGCTGGCCTTCCACGCCTATGAGTCGGCGCCGGGCGGTGACGTCGAGAAAGCGGTCGACTTCGCGCGTCGCGCCGGCGACCGGGCGATGAGCCAGACCGCATACGAAGAGGCGGTGCGCAGTTACGGCATGGCGATCCAGGCGCTCGATCTGGTCACCGAAGGAGACCCACGGGTACGCATTGATCTGTTGCTCGCGTTGGCTCGCGCCGAGGACCGGAGCGGGAACGACGAGGCCTGCCGCACCGCGAGCCTCGAAGCCGCCGAGTTTGCGACGCTCATCGGTGATGCATTCCGATTGGGGAGAGCGGCCGTCGAGTATGCGGGTAGCTTCTGGTATACGGCCGCGTCGGCGCAGGACCCGCGCCGGCTGCAGCTCTACGCCGCGGCCGAGGCCGCGTTGCACGCCGCCGATGGCGGAACGGAGCGCGACTCGCTACTCGCGACGGTTCTCTCACGGCATGCCGCAGCCTTCTCGTTCCGTGATCCGGCAGAGCATGCCCGCGTGGTCGACGAGGCGATCGAGAAGGCTCGCGAGTCCGGGGATCAGTATGCGCTCGGCAGCGCCTTGCAGGTAAAGCTGACGCAGCGGCTTCACCCCGACCAGCGCGCTGAGGTTCAGCGTGACGCGAGGGAGGCGGCCGAGAAGTCCGGCGACCTCATTCTCATGCAGTCGGCTCGGATGTCGCGCATCTATCACGAGATCTCAATCCAACGTCGTGACGAGCTCGAAGGCGAGGTTGCCGCGTACGCCGAAGATGCGGCGCGGTCGCGGGTTGCGGCGCAGCTTGTCCACACCCTGCAGATGCAGGGCGCCCTCGCCGCGATCGAGAGTCGTTACGGTGAAGCTGAGCGCATGATCCTCGAGTCGGGCCAGCTCGCCCGTTCGAGCGGGGCGCGCGAGTTGGCTGCCAACGTGGGTATCGGTCTCGCCCCGGTCTATCGGGAGCTCGGTCGGCTCGCGGCGTTCGAGGACGCGACGCGCCGGATGGTCACCGATCTTCCGGGTGTCGTCTCGTGGCGGTGTGGGTTTGCGCAGATCCTGTGCGAGATCGGGAAGCAGGAGGAAGCCGCGGAGATCGTGGCCGAGATCGTCGGGAGTCCCGAGGGCGTTCCCGACGACGTCATCTGGCGGTACTGCGTCTCCATGCTGGCCGAAGTCGCGGCCGCGACCTCGAGCCACGATTCGCTCGTCCGGCTCAACGAGTGGATGCAGTCCGACAGGGAAAGCCGCGACTACGCCACGACCCTCGCTGCGAACGCCTACCACGGGGCGTTCGTCCGCTACTGCGGTCTGGTAGCGGGAGCGCTCGGACGTCACTCCGAAGCAGTCGAGGACCATGAAGCAGCGCTCGCTCAGCACCAGCAGATGCGCGCGCCCGGATGGGAGGCGCGCAGTCGATACGACCTCGCCCTCGCCCTCCTCGGGCGCGGTGAGACCGGCGACGTCGAGCGCGCCGGCACCCTCCTCAACGAGGTCGTGCAACGCACGAATGAACTCGGGATGACCCGACTGCTCGAGCAGGCCATGGCTGCGAAGCTCGAACTTCAGGGTGTCCCGAGTGGCCTGCCCGCGACCGCGTCGATTGACATCCTCTCGGCCAACGTGACGATCGATCGGCCCGAACTCGGGAAGCACGCCGACCCCGACGGTCGGGTCACGATCTGCTTCTCGGACATCGTCGGCTACACGTCGATGACCGATCGACTCGGGGACCACCGGACCCACGAGCTGTTGCGCGTTCATACCGCGATCCTGCGACGCGAACTCCTCGTCAACCGAGGTGTCGAAGTGAAGAGCGAGGGCGACGGCTTCATGCTCGCCTTCCGTGATCCGGCCGACGCGCTTGGCTTCGCGGTCGCGTTTCAGCGTTCACTTGCGGCCCACGATTGGCCGGAGGACATCGGTGCGCTGCACGTCCGAATGGGTGTGCATCGCGGCGAGGTGATCCGAGAAGCCGATGACTTCTTCGGCCGCACGGTGATCGTCGGTGCCAGGGTCGCGTCTGCCGCTGTCGGTGACGAGGTGCTCGTCACCGACGAAGTCCGCACGGTGACCAAGGCCCAGTTCGAGTTCGGCGAGGTCCGCGAACTCTCTCTCAAAGGCTTGAGCGACTCCTATCCCGCAGCTCCGCTCGACTGGTCGAACTGACCGACCGCAGGACGACCCATCTTGGGCGCCCTCCTTCGCCAGAAAGGGCAGGTGTCCACACGAACCGGGCAACCCCAGTTCGTCATCGCGACCAGCGACCACCCCGACTATTTCCACACTCTTCCACGCGATGCGCAAGTACCTGCGCTGGCGGAACCGCCACGACCGCGGCCCTGCGTGCTCGCCGAACGTCGACAGCGAGGCCGCCCACGCCCTTTTGTCGCATATCGCGCGACCGCTCGTGTCAGAAAACACTCGACGGCGTGCCGATGTGGACGTACACTGGACGTACGTCAACTGAGAAGCGGTTGTGATGGCGACAGAGACAAGGCGACGGAGCCGGCGGTTGGAGCTGCGGACGACGCCAGCTGAGCGTGAACTGATCGATCGGGCCGTGGCGCTGACCGAGACTGACCTGACCGAGTTCGTGGTGGCCAACGCGGTCGAAGCCGCCCGTCGCGCGCTCGCCGACCGTGACCGCTTCGAGCTCGATGGCGAGGCGCTGGCTGCGTGGGAGGCGATCAACGCCCGCCGCGCTCGGGAGCTGCCCGGGTTGGCTGCGCTGATGCGCCGTCCTTCGCCGTTCGCGGAGTGACGAGGAGATACCGGCCACCCGAGTCCCTCGGCGATCACCACGAGGTCCGCAAGTTCGCGTGCCGTTCGGTGGAACAGACCGACTGGCTCGTCCGGCACGCCCGGCAATCGGCGAGCACCGGCACCACCAAAGTGTTCGTCGTGACCGAGGTCGGCAATGCCGACGTGGTCGCGTACTACGGCTGGTGTATGGCGCAGCTGTCACCGGCCGCCGCGCCGGCTCGTGTCCGCAAGGGAGCCGGCCGGTACCCCCAGCCGATCGCCTTACTCGCGCGCCTCGGTGTGCACGACGACCACGAAGGACACGGGCTCGGCGCGGCGCTCGTGCAGGACGTGTTCACGCGGCTTGTCGCGCTGTCCGATGACATCGGCTGCCGGGGCCTGTTGGTCCATTGCGAGTCGGCCGAAGCGCGCGACTTCTACCTCCACCTCGTTCCCGAGTTCGAGCCGAGCCCGACCGACGATCTGCACCTCGTGCTGCTGATGAAGGACATCCGGAAGACCCTTCGAGACTGAGAGCCGCGTCGATCGGCGTGACCTATCGGTGACCTAACGGCTCGGCATCGGACGACATCGAGTGTCACCCGGCGACACGAAAACCACACCTGAGCTGCGGTTTCGCGAAATCGCTCCAGCGGCCAGGTGGGCCTGGGCAGCTGATGTTCTGCCTCTGAGCTACACCCGCAGCGCCATGAGCATACGCGGCGCCGCGAGTCGGTCCCCCAGTAGTCCGGACGCGACACGACCCCGGGGACAACCCGGGGTCGTGTTGTTCCGAAGCGCCGGTTCGGAGTGCTCGCTCAGCTGTACCAGCTATGTGCAAGACGGTCGGAGTTTCCGGCGTCGAGGTATGTGAGCTGAATCTGGCCGAAGTAGTCGACCACCGCCGTGAACCGCCCGGTGTCGCCACTGTTCGAGGACCCGGGGTTCGTCGCACCCGTCCCGTCGAGGACCTCGACGTGCCAGCCACTCGCATACCAGGCGTGGCGCAGCGCCCCGCTGGTGAGGTCGCGGTACCACACGTGCAGCCCGCCGCCGTACTGCATCGCTGCGATGTATGACCCGACACTGTTGTTCGTCTGTCCGGGGATGTTGCCGCCGGTTCCGTCGAGCAGTTCGAAGCTCCACTTGGCGCCGTTCCACCAGGCGTGGCGCAGCCCGTTCGCACTGGCATCCCGGTAGAGGATGTCGAGCTGGGTGCCGAAGGACTGGAGCTGCGCGTAGTCCCCGACACTGTTGTTCGTCTGCCCGGCGGTGGTCGATCCGGTGCCGTCGAGGGTTTCGAAGTTCCAGCCACCGGAGTACCAACCGTGGCGCAGCGCGTTCCCGAACGTCTTGAAGACGACCTGCAGCGTCGCGCCGTATTTGCTGGCATCGACCGAGGTGTTCGACGACGGCAGCGCGGTGCCGGTGTCGAGGTCCTCGGAGTGCCAGGCGCCGTCGTACCAGGAGTGGCGCAGATGCTGGCTACTGTCGTTCGCGTAGAACAGCTGGAGTTGCGTGCCGTAGAGCTTCACGGCGATCGTGCCGCTCCCGGCGAGTTTCGTGGCGTCGAACGCCTCGGAGTTCCACCTGGCGCCGTCCCACCACCGGTGTGTGAGGTGCGTGCCGGTGGAGTCCGTGTAGAAGAGCTGCAGCTGGCCGTTGTAGACGATCGACGCCACGTTGTTGCCGACGCTGCCGCCGGACGTGTCAAGCTTCTCGTAGTTCCACTTGGCGCCGTCCCACCACGAATGGTCGAGCGACGAGGTTGTCGTGGTGTCGCGGTAGAACCCGTGGAGCTGCGAACCGTACTGAAGCAGCGTGTTGCCGCCGCCAAAGTGGTTGTTCGTGACGTTACTGCCGGACCCGTTCAGCGACTCGTAACGCCAGGCCGGACCTGGCGGAACGGTACCCGGCGACACTTTCACCGGCTTGGTGATCGAGGATGGGCCTGCGGCGTTCGTGACGGTCAGCGTCACGTTGTAGGTGCCGGTGGCCCCGTAGCCGAAGGTCGGGTTCTGCACCGTGCTGTCCGTGGTGCCGTTGCCATCGAGGTCCCACGCCCATGTCCGCGGCGTCGCAATCGTCGTCGGCGTAGTCGTGTCGAAGAACTGCACCGTGTACGGCGCGCTCGTCGTCTGCTGGGCCGCAGTAAACCCTGCGGTCAACGCCGGCGCCGACCCGAGCGTGTACACGTAAATGGGGTGGTCACCGCTCGCTCGCCCGTCGTAGCCGTCGCTCACGTAGAACGTGTCACCGACGATCGCGAGATCGCGTGCATCGATCATGCCGGCGTTGTCCACGCCGAGCGCTGCGTTCCCGATGCTGGCGAGCGGGAACGTCCAGGTGGTGGCCTGTGTGAACGTGCTGCCCGAGACCGTGAACTTGCGGATCGTGGAGTCCGAGGTCGCGGTCGTCCGGCCGGCGGACGTATCGGACCTCGCCGTGGTGACGAACGCCGTGTTGGCGTCCGGGAACGTGACGCCGACGATGTCGCTGAGCCCGATCGAGAACGTGCTGCCGAGGGTGTTGCCCGCGAAGTCGTACGTCTTGAGCTTCGTGCCCTTGCCGAAGTAGAGACCGGTGCCGGGGCGCCATCCGGCCGCGGTCGGGTCCTCGGTCTGTGGCAGCTGCTGGAAGCTCGTCGGCGTGTAGCCCGAACCGGTGTCGGTGAGCTTCCACACGGTCGGGTTCGCCGGGGTGCCGGCGAGCGTCTGGCTCGGGGCGATGCCGGAGATGGCGTAGATCGCACCCGAGCCGTCGTACAGGACCGACTCGAAGTCGTCGGTCCGGCTGAGGCACTCGTTCGCCGCGGTGTCACCGACGACGGCGGGGTTGAGTAGCTGCCCGCAGGTCAGGCCGCTGCCGACCTCCGTCGCCGACGCGAAGTCCGGGTAGGCCGTGAGCGGCTGGCCGTTGACATCCTTCGTGGCGCCGCCGCGCAGCCGAGAGATGTACGCACCGCTGGAGGGGTTGATCTGCCACAGGCTGTCGGAGTTGTCGTCCGCCACCCACATCGAGCTGGCGGACACGGCGGCGAGCCCTTCGATGTCGACCGCGTTGCTCGGCGCACCGGAGAACGGGCGCGAGCTGATCGTGTGATCGAACGTCAGCTGCGGATACGGCACGTCCGTCAGTGCATTCGCCGTCCCGCCCATGACGACGAGAGCGGATGCGCCCAAGGTCATCGCCGCCAGTGCGGCGCCAAGCCGCGTGCGAACTGGCTTCACTGTTGCCTCCCGTATGCCCAGGTGTACCCCGACTCCCGAGACCGGGAGCGGACGAAGTGGATATTTTAGCCGATAGTCACCACGGTTCCAACCACTCATTGTGGTGTTCCTCACCGTTTGCGCGCTCAGTGCGTTCGATTTCCTGCGATCGCTGCTCGCTCCTGGGCCCCCAAGATTGGAAGCGGCGGAGTTTCGAACAACCGAGATTCACCGGTGGAACGTGTGTTGCTCGGTCTGAGTTTGGCGTGCCGCAGGCGCGGCGATCCAGGCGCGAGGCCGCATTTCTGGCTGTGATGCACACGATTGATTCGTGAGCCCTACGACGACCCGTTCGATGCGCCCGGCCGAGCCCACGGCGAGAGACGCTCGTGTCACTAGAGTCCGGCCGTGATTTTGTCGGACCGCTCCATCCGTGACGCACTCACCGCGAAGCGCATCGTCGTCGAGCCCTTGGATGATCGCGACGTGCAACCGTCGTCGGTGGATCTCCGTCTGGACCGCTATTTCCGCGTGTTCCGCAACGACACGACGCCGTTCATCGATCCGAAGGAACCCCA
>JANYJV010000133.1 GCA_025361725.1 Acidimicrobiia bacterium
ACATTGCAGCGGTAGCGCGCGCTCCCATGCCCATCCTCAGAATCCTCACGCGAGCCGGCGCCGTGGTGGTGCTCGCCGTCCTGCCGGTGGCCTGTGCACCCATCTACAACGCGACGTGCAAGAACACCCTCGTCACGTCGAATGCCGGCCCGATCACCGACCCGGCATTGATCGCGATCTCCGGCATCCACGCCGGCGTCCGCAATCCCGGAGTGTGGTGGGTGCACAACGACTCCGGCCATACCGCGCGAGTGTTCGCGCTCGACGGCACCGGCGCGGTGCGTGGCACCTTTGCGTTCTCGGACGCGACCGCCACGGATTGAGAAGACATCGCGATCGTCCCGGGCACCGCGGCCGGTACCGGCACGATGTATCTCGGCGACATCGGTGACAACCTCGCGAACCGCACGGAGATCCAGATCGATCGGGTGGCGGAACCGGATGTTCCGACCACCGGGCCGGCAACCTCGACCACGCTCACGGGAGTTGACACCCTGCACCTCACGTATCCCGATGGCGCCCACGACGCCGAGGCGCTCATGGTCGATCCGATCTTCGGTGATCTCGTGATCGTCGCCAAGTCACTGGCGGGTGGAACGGTCAACGTCTACCGCGCCCCCGCCAACCTCGCGGCCGGAAGCACCACCGCGTTGACCAACGTCGGCACCTTGGCACTCGGGACGGGACTCGTGAACGCGGTGACTGCGGCCGACGTGACCCGTGACGGCACGGCCGTGGCGGTGCGCACCTACGGCAAGGTGATGGTCTTCAACCGCAACACCACGCGACCGATCTGGACGGCGTTCGCGGGCACGGCGTGCAATGCGCCGCTCCCAGCCGAGATCCAGGGTGAAGCCGTCGGTTTCCGTGACGACGGGAAGGCTCTGGCCACAGTCAGTGAAGGCGCCGGTCAGACGCTGCACCTGTCGACCGTTCCGTAACCGCGGCCCTGAGGCCCTCGACTTCGGGACTTTCTCGATCCCGGTTCAGGCCGCATTCTTGGCCGGTGGCCGCCAGAACACGGCGAGCAGCGCGATCCCGCCGCCGATACCCGCAACGGCACCGATCGCAAGACCCTTCCACCCCCACAGCCAGGTGGAGTCGATCGAGTTGTCGATCGACCACTCGCCGGCACCGATACCGCCGATGGCGAGGCCGGTCAGCAGGAGTGTCAGGACGTATTCGTAACCCTCACCCGGCCGGAAGATGAAGAAGCCGTTCTTCAGGTGGTTGGTGATCAACGCGACGAGCATCACGCCCACCACGCCGCCGGCGGCCAGCGGCGTGAGGAATCCGAAGATCAACATCGCACCGGCGCCGAGCTCGGTCAGGCTGGCGAGCCAGGCGTGGAGGATGCCGGGCTTCATCCCGAGCGACTCGAACCACCCAGCCGTACCTTCGATCTTGCCGCCCCGGAAAATGTGGTTGTACCCGTGGGCGATCATCACGATGCCCACCGCGATCCGCAGGATGAGCAGTCCGGCGTTGATTCCGTCGATGTTGTCCACGGACATCTCTCCTTTGGTTCGAGTCCGGTGGAACCTACCCGGGATGCGCGATCGCGCCGCGGACGGCGCGTACCGTGACGCGCTCGTCGACCGCGGAGTGCTGCGTGAACCTCTCGACCCTGCAACCCATAACGGTGACGTGCCCCCGATGCCAGACCGAAACGCAACAGCGCCTCTATGGTCCCTGCGCGAACTGCGTTGCCGAGTTGTACGCGAAGTTTCCCGGCGTCGCTCGTGAGATGTCGACCGAGGACTACGTCCCGAAGATGAACGTCACACCCAACGCCGTCGCCACCAAGGACTGACGGGTTTTCCGCTCGTGCGACAACGCCTCCGGCCGCTCGGGCCCCGGATCGGACGTTCATCGGCTGAACCCACGGACTTTGCTGTCCTCACCTTCGGCGGGCGTAGCCTGACGTAAACGTCAGGTTCGCGACCCAGGGGGAGACCGTGCGCACCGAGGACTTGATTCTCGTCAGCGTCGACGATCACGTCGTCGAGCCGCCCACACTCTTCGACCACCACTTGCCCGCCAAGTGGAAGCACGCCGCACCGAAGAGCGTCCACCGCGACGGCATCGACGTGTGGGAATTCGAGGGCAACGTCATCCCGAACATCGGGCTGAACGCCGTCGCCGGTCGACCGCCCGAGGAATACAACATCGAGCCGACGTCCTACGACATGATCCGCGCCGGTTGCTACGACATCCACGAGCGGGTCAAGGACATGAACCGCAACGGCGTGCTCGGGTCCATGTGTTTCCCGAGCTTCGTGCAGTTCTGCGGTCAGCTGTTCTCGAAGAGCAAGGACCTGGACACCTCGCTCCATCTCCTGCGTGCGTACAACGACTGGCACATCGACGAGTGGTGTGGGACCTATCCCGGCCGCTTCATGCCGCTGTCGATCCCTCCGATCTGGGATCCACAGCTGATGGCCGACGAAGTCCGCCGCGTCGCCAAGAAGGGCTGCCATGCGGTCACGTTCTCGGAGAACCCGTACAAGCTCGGGTGGCCGCACATCTTTGGCGGTCACTGGGATCCGTTCTTCGCTGCGTGCGAGGACGAGGGCACGGTCATCTGCCTGCACATCGGGTCGTCGAGTACCCAGATCGAGATCGCTCCCGGCGCACCGATCGACGTGATGATCACGCTCACCCCGCTCAACACGATGCAGGCCGCCACCGACCTGGTGTGGTCGCCGGTGTTGCGCAAGTTCCCCAACTTGCAGTTCGCGCTCAGCGAGGGCGGGACGGGTTGGATCCCGTACTGGTTGGAGCGGCTCGACTACGTGTACCACCAGCACCGGTTCTGGACCGGCCAGGACTTCGGCGACACACCGCCGAGCCAGGTCGCTCGGGACCACTTCTCGTTCTGTTTCATCAGCGACCGCGCCGGCGTCGAGCAGGCAGAACGGATCGGGTTGGACAGCATCACGTGGGAGTGCGACTACCCGCACTCGGACTCGAGTTGGCCGAACTCACCCGAGTCGGTCAGCAAACAATTGGCCGGGATGGACGACGCCATCGTGAACAAGCTCACGCACGAGAACGCCATGCGCATCTACCAGTACGACCCGTTCGTCCACGTCCCCCGGGATCAGGCGACCGTCGGCGCCCTCCGCGCCCACGTCACCGACTGACGGTTCCTGCTACCTGTTCCCTGTCCCCGCAGCCACCTATTCGGTGGCTGCGGGGACAGTGAATGAGGGTTTTAGACGCCGCGAACCAACGACTGCCGTTCGGCGAGGGCCATCGCGATCCGATCGAGCGTCGCCTTCGGCTCGCAGACGACGTCGTCCCACGTGGCGATCACGGTCCGCCACCCGAGCCGCTCGAGCGCGGCCGTTCGAATCCGGTCGCGCTTCCAACGCGCGTGGGTTCCGTGCCACTCGAAGCCTTCGGTTTCAAACGCCACCAGGAGCTCAGGCCACGCGAAATCAAGTCGGTGCCAACGCTTGGTGGCCAGATCCACCCGGAGCTGACGCACGGGCTCGGGGATCCGGGACCTGCGCAGCATGCGCCACGCCTTTCCTTCCAACTTCGATTCGAGCGGGTTTGGCCGCGAGTTGGCGAGGAGTGCGCGCACCTTTGGCGTACCCGGCCGACCTCGACCCCCGAGGACCTCGAAGCGCCGGGCCAAAGCCTCGGTCGACACGAGTCCCAGCCAGCGGGCCCGCTCGAATGCATCTTCGAGATCGTCGAGCGCGAGTGCCGGCGCGATGTCGATCAGTGTTCCTGCTGCGTCCACACACGCAATCCCGTCGACAGTGAGAACCGGATCCGGACGGGTGATGCGTCGGTGGATCCGCACTGGAAAGAATGCGACGGATTCCGTCTCGATCGGCAGGCGCTTCGATCGCGGGTGCTGGCGCCCGACCTCGACAGCAACGTGGAGTGGAGTGAGAGCGAGCGGGGCGTCGAACTGGAGGACCCGCGCCGCCGTCGCGTCGGATACGCGTCCCCGCGCGCCCAGCGTCGCCGCATTCATCGCCATCCGCTCAGTCATCGGCGCACCGCGCACCCGGAAGACCTCGCGCCATACCCGGACCACGAGCCCATCGGCAACGACGCGGTCAACCATGCGGTCGGTGAGACCGGCACGGCGCATCTGCGTGCGGGTGATGAGGGCATTTTGAGTCGACGCGTCGTCGAGCGCTCGCCGAAATCGGCCGTCCACTGGTGTCGCCTCCGTCGATCGGCGCGGCATCGCACCGCACGGATTGCGCATCGAGGAAGTCGACGGGGAAGGTGCCTGGGTATTTGTCGCAGCGTACGACGATGGTGCGACCACTCACCGTGGGCCCGTTCACTGTCCCCGGCTCCACCTCTACGGTGGCTCCGGGGACAGTGAACAGGACGCTCAGTTCGTTACGGGCAGCAAGTGCTGCCGATCTCGCGGATCTCGGTATCGCCGTCGAAGCCGGCGAGGTCATCGTGCTTCACGTACCACTCCCACCGTTGGCCGTCGGGGGCCTCGAGCCAGGTCTCGGTCTTGGCCGCGAAGCAACAGTTCGTGTCGGCCACTTCCGTCGTCTCGAGTCCATCGGCACGGAGACGGGCATCCGCGGCGCTGACCGCATCGGCCGTCGTGACTTCGACGCCGAGATGATTGAGCGTGCCCGGCTCACCGGCACCGCTGAACAACACCAGCTTGAGCGGCGGCTCGGCAATGGCGAAGTTGGCGTATCCGGGCTTCACCTTCACCGGACGTAGGCCGAACATCCGCGAGTAGAACTCGATCGCGGCGTCCAGATCGTCGACGTTCAGCGCCAGCTGGAGCCGACCGGTCGCTGGAGCGGCGAGATCGGGGCCGACCTCGGGCGTCGTCGTGGTTGCACCGGTTGCAGTCATGAGTTCTCCGTTCGTCTGATGTTCATCGATTGGGTCTTGTCAGATCGATCGAGATCAATGTATGCTAACGCATCGACGCTTGTCAATATGACAAACGTCCAGGCTGCGGCGACATTCACGAGGGCCGAGGTGCTCAATGGACATCAGGGAAATCACGAACTGCTGCGGGCCGGTGTTGGCTGCGCCGTTGGACGGACCGGCCGCCGATGAACTCGCGGCGGCATTCAAGGTCATCGCCGATCCGGTCCGGCTCCGTCTGCTCTCACTCATCGCCCAGGCAGTTGAGATCTGCTCCTGTGACCTCGCAGTCCCGATCGGCAAGAGCCAACCGACCATCAGCCATCACCTCTCCGTCCTGACCGACGCCGGACTCGTGCATCGCGAGAAGCGCGGCAAGTGGGCGTGGTACTCAGTGGCACCCGACCGGCTCGCGGTGTTGCGGGACGCGCTCGGTGGCGTACCGACGGCCGCCAGTCGATGAGCGAACGGTGAACACACTCCCCCGGCGCGCCTTCGCCGAGTTTCTTGGTAGCGCCTTCCTGGTCGCCGTCGTCATCGGCAGTGGGATCATGGCGGTTCGATTGTCACCGAATGACGTCGGGCTGCAACTCCTCGAGAATGCAATCGCGACCGCCGCCGGGCTGGTCGCGCTGATCCTCGCGTTCGGGTCCGTTTCCGGCGCACACTTCAACCCAGTGGTGAGCATCGTCGACGCGCGTCTCGGCGGTCTCACCACCCGCGAACTGGGCGCCTACGTCGGCGCGCAAATCGCCGGCGCATGTAGCGGCAGCATCCTCGCCAACCTCATGTTCGATGTGCCGGCGATCGAGTGGTCGACGAAATCGCGGAGTGACTCCGGGCTGTGGCTCGCCGAAGTCGTTGCGACCATCGGCCTCCTGCTCGTGATCTTCGGCAGCACGCGCACCAACGCACGCGCCACACCGTTCGCGGTCGGCGGCTACATCGGGGCCGCGTACTTCTTCACCAGCTCCACCAGCTTCGCCAACCCGGCCGTCACCATCGGACGCATGCTCAGCGACACGTTCGCGGGCATCGAACCCTCCAGTGTTCCGGCGTTCATCGGCGCGCAGCTGGTGGGCGCAGTGCTCGGGTACGTCGTCATCCGGACTCTGTTCCCGAACGTCGACGCGGTCGCGGCCGTGGTCCCTCACCCCGTGGAGCCGTCGTGACCGAGCAGCACACCGACCGGCCGATGGTCTTGTTCGTCTGTGTCCACAACGCCGGCCGCTCTCAAATGGCCGCCGGCCTGCTCGAGCGCGCCGCCGCCGGCCGCGTCGAGGTTCGCTCCGCCGGGAGCGAGCCGGCAGACCAGATGAACCCGGCGGTGCTTGCCGCCATGCTCGAACTCGACATCGATCTCGCCGCCGAACGACCCAAGCTCCTGACGTCCGAGGCCGTCCGCGACGCCGACGTGGTGATCACCATGAGCTGCGGCGACGCGTGCCCGATCTTTCCGGGCAAGCGCTATCTCGATTGGAAGCTCGACGATCCGGCAGGTCAGGACCTGGACGCGGTCCGCCCGATTCGCGACGACATCGATCGCCGTGTCCGAGCGCTGCTCGCCGAACTGGTCGCCTGAACTCGGTCAGGAACCGGCGACCCTCGGGAGGTGACGCAACTCCGGCACGAGACCCGCCCTCGCGAGCATCCGCACCGCCCGTTCTTCGGCCACGTCGATCACGACCGCGTCACCGGGCTCTCGATTCACGAGAAACGAGACCATGCAGTCTTCACACGCAGAGGTCGAGTTCATGACGCAGTCACCACAATCGATCAGCACTCCTGCACCATCGCACGAGGGTGTGACCAACTTCATTTCGGCTCGTACGTTCGCCATCGCGGTGCTCGCGATCTCCTTGGGCTCACTGCCTCGCTGCTCGACTCCGCTGCGCTGCGTCTCGGGCTGATGGCTCGTACGTTCACCATCGAGCGGAGCCTGCGGAGCGAGTAGCTCGGGAGGCGTCCCTCAGCTGAAGGGACTTGGTTGCGGCATTCCCCTCAATGCGAAGCCGGACGAGCAGACATGACGGTGAGTTCGTCGGCTTCGGCGGCGACGAGGTCGATGATGGGTTCGCCCTCGATCGCCCGGACCGCGTCGCGGCCGCTGCCGATCGCCTGGTCCATGTTGAAGTACTCCCACTCGCCGAACCGGCCGACGGTGCGGATCCCCTGCTCAGTCAGCCACTCCACGATCGTGCTCACCGCTGACTCGTGATCGAGCGTGTAGATCACGTACGCGGGAGCGATCGGCGCCACCTTGGCGAACACGATCTCGTCGTCATCACGCAACACCCCCGCCAACTTCAAGCCGCTGATCGTCTCGGCCACCAGGTCACGCCCCGTCAGATCCCGGTAGGACGAATGCGAGATCTCCGCCAAGATCGACGAGCATCCGGGCGGCGCGAGTGTTGATGAGAAGTTCATGGGGTAGCTGATCCGATGGAACGTGAACTGGTCCTCGTGGAAGTAGTCCCAATGGTGGTCCGAGATGGCTTCGCGACGGATCCCCAGCATGACGGTGTACACCGTGTTCCACCGCAGCCGTGACGCCGCGGCGCGCACGTGCTCGGGAGCGTTCGCGGCGAGCCGAACGAGGACCGGCAGCGGGAGCGACGAGATGAGATCGTCGTACTCGAAGACCTCACCCGTCGTGGTGGTGACCGACTGGCGCGTCGGGTCGATGGCGTTGACCTCAGTGTCGAGCTGCACGCGATCGGGATCGAGCGCAGCCATGAGGCCCTTGGGGAGTACCTCGATGCCGCCCTCCTTGGGGTACCAGAACGACGAGTTCGGACCCCAGCGCGTCACCGGCGGTTCGAGCGCGCCGCGTGCGGCGACCCGTGGTCCGGCACCGCAACCCGGTCGGCGATCCAGCGGTAGTCCATCTCCTCCGGCGACGTGGCCCAGACGCGCTCGTTGTATGGGAGGAAAAAGTGCTTCGCGATGCCCTCGCCGAAGGTTGCGTAAGCCCATCCGGCAAAATTCGCGGGCGCCTGCGACGGCGGATTGCGGTGCGCTTCGATCAGGCCAACAAGACATTCGGTTGCGACGTCCGTCGGCAACCCGTACAGGCTTCCCTGGAACGGGTATCCCGTGTACCGCTCGTGGCTGTAGACCCACGAACTACGAGTGTGGTCGTGGTACTCGCCCCGGAGCAGGTCTTCACAGACCAGACGTGCGAGGTCGGGCTGCTTGGTGAACAGGATGTGGATCGAGAGGTCGAACCCGAACCCGTCGTACCAGTTCGTGCGACACAGACCGCCGACGCGCGCCTCACGCTCGAGGATGCGGTACTCGCGCTCGGAGTGATACGCCGCGCTGAGCCCGGCGAGTCCCCCGCCGAGAATCAGGGTTTCGGTCTTCACACCGCGCCCGAGCCGCGCACGACCGCCGGTACGGTCCGAGCGAGAATGCGCAAGTCCATCGCCAGGCTCCGCTGGTCCACGTAGGCGAGATCGTCATCGGCCATCGCGAGTGCGGTGGTGTTGGCATCTCGCTGACTCACCTGCCACAACCCGGTGAGGCCGGGCCTGACGACACACCGGTGCCGGCGCCGCTCCGGATACGGATCGAGCATGAATGGCAGCAGCGGACGAGGCCCGACCAACGTCATGTCGCCACGCAACACGTTGAACAGTTGTGGCAGCTCGTCCACGCTGGTCCGTCGCAACCACTTGCCGACGCGCGTGACGCGCTGATCGTTCTCCAACTTCGTCAGCACGCCCTCGTCTTCGCGTGCCTCGACCGCGACGAGATCAATTACCGCGGCCTGATCGACAACCATCGTGCGGAACTTGATCACCTGGAACCGCTTCTCGTCCCGTCCGTAGCGGTCTTGCCAGAACAGGGCCGGACCCTTCGACGTAAGCCGGACCAAGACCGCGGCGCCGGCCAAAATCGGAGACAACATGATGAGCGCCGCACCGGCGCCGACGAGGTCGATCGCACGCTTCACGCGGTCGGCGCGGGCTCGACGTGGCGGGACGTCGGAGCTGAATCCCTCCCACCCTTCGGCCGCAGCGGCGTCGGCCCTCTGCCCGTCGAACACCAGACGTGTCGTTCACTTCTTCGCAGTCACACGGACCCCCTGCAGCCAGTTCACGCTCTACACCCATCCTCCGATGAGCGACCGGCAATGCTACGAGACGTAGCGGTTGTCGGACAATGAGGCTGTATACCCGCACTCGGCCCGGAGAAAACTCAATCCCGCTCAGCTCCGCCCCGCTCGGCGGCGACTTCGCCCATGAGCTCGTCCCACGCTCTGAGCACCATCTCCACGGTGATCGCGTTCATGCAATCGCGGTATCGGTCATCCTGCTCGAACCCGAGGTTGAGATAGCCGTCAGGCACCATCGGCGACGCCACCGAGCGCGCGAACGGTCCTCGCGGACCCCACCGCGTTCCGCTGGTCGGCCCGTTGAGCGCGATCGTCGGCGTTCCGAGTGCGGCGCCGACGTGCATGACGCCGGTGTTGACGCTGATGACCCCGGCGGCGAATCCCAGCCACGTCAGACTGTCGGCCCACGTACCGCCCGCAGCATTGTGCACCCGAACGCCCGCTTCGCCCCACGAGCACACCAACTCGTCGGCGACGGGGACATCACCGGGACCGCCGGTGAGCACGATGTCGAGGTCACGTGCGCTCATCTCGACGGCGAGGCGCCTCCACGAATCGATCGGCCACGACCGCTCCTCGAAGTTCGCACCGCCGGGCCAGAGGTGGAACACCACGTAGGGCCGGTCAAGAGGCGCTCGGGCGCCGTCCGGCAGTGCAACCTCGGGTTCACGCTCCGAACGGAGACCAATCTCGCGGAGGAGACGACGATCGTTTTCGATTTCGTGACCCTGGCCATGATCGACCACGACGTCGTATGCAAAATGGCGATGTTGGCCCGGGGTTCTCAACCCGACCACCGCTCGAGCGCCCGACAGTGCCGCCAACACGGCGTCGAAACGTCGCCACGCGCTGAGGTCCACGAGGACGTCCACCGCCTCGGCACGGACGTCGCTCACGGCGCGCCACACCTGACGCACCGGTAGCTCCACGACCGCGTCGGGCGTCGGCACCATCCGAGCGAAGCTCGCGTTGTTGGCAGTGACGAACAGGATGATTCGGGCACGAGGGAAGGACTCGCGGAGGTCACGAAGAACGCCCGTCGCCACGACCGTGTCGCCGATCCCTGCCGTCAGCAGCAGACCGATGGAGTGCCAGTCCTTCGGGACCGATCGTGACCCCCGGAGTCGTCGGAGGACACCGAGCACCACGACGACGGGGATCCCCACGTAGCGATCCAGGAATTTCAGCCGGGGATTGCCCCGATCGGATTGGAGTTGCGCAGATCGAGCCAAGGGGCGCCAGTCTGCCAGTCTCCACGCGAATGAGCGTTGACCCTCATTTGACCAATAGTCTGAGCGCTTCATGGTTGTTCACCACGAAGCCTTCACGCTCGACACCACCGCCGACGGCGAGGTGATCGACATCACCGAGTTGGCGCAGAAAACCCTGGCGAACAGCGGAGTCGCCGAAGGCATCGCCACCGTCTTCGTCGCCCACAGCACGTGCGGCGTCACGATCATCGAATGCGAGCCGGGTTGCAACGCGGATCTCAACACGGTGATGAACCGCCTCGCACCGGAGTCGGATCGGTGGGAGCACAACGAACGCAACGCCGACACCAACGGCCACAGTCACGCGCGGGCCGGAATCATCGGCCCGTCGGTGACGATTCCGGTGACCGCTTCCGAGTTGATGCTCGGCGTCTGGCAGCGAGTGATCTGCATCGATTTCGACGATCGACCCCGCAGCCGGAGGCTCGTCGTCACCGTCCTCGGCGACTGACTCGCAGCCCGCCATCGCGGGCTCGAGCGTTTCAGGTCTGTTCGATGACCTCGATGCGGTCATCGGCGGCACCACACCACCGACACGCAACGGATTCCACGGATTCCGCGAGCACGTCGACGGATTCGATTTCGAGTTCCCCGCCCACGGTGAAGTGCCGGAACTCTTTCGTGCGACGCGTGAGCGTCACATCGAACCGGGTGAGATTGCCGCAGGCATTGCATCGGTATCGCGTCACCGCAACAGCATTCGTGGTGGATTCACCGGTCATCGTCGGCCCCGCATCGTCGGGATGATACCGGCGACTCGCGGCAGGTCACGGGTCCACGCGTTGCGAACGCGCGTTCGTCTACCATCGAACGTGTGCTCGCTACTCCCCGCCAAGCCAGCTTCGACGATCTCGGATGTCCACTCTCGGAAGTGACGTTCGTGGTCCTCGACCTCGAGACCACCGGAACGTCGCCGAACGACTGCGAGATCACCGAGGTCGGGGCGGTCAAGTATCGAGGCGGCGAACAACTCGGCACCTTTGACACGTTGGTCAACCCCGGCGTGCCGATCCCTCCGTTCATTACGGTATTGACCGGCATCACCGAAACGATGCTCCTGCCGGCGCCGCCGATCGACGAAGTGTTGCCGCCGCTGCTCGAGTTCATCGGGAACGCGGTGATCGTCGGCCACAACATTCGATTCGACATCTCCTTCCTCGACGCCGCGCTCGTCGCCCGTGGCTACCCGCGCTTGAGTCACCGGCGGGTCGACACCCTCGGCCTCGCGCGCCGACTCATCCGTGACGAGATCCCTGACCTCAAGCTCGGCACCCTCGCGCATCACCTGCGGGTTTCGGTCTCGCCGTGTCACCGCGCGTACGCCGACGCGGCCGCCACTGCGGAAGTCCTCCACGCGCTCCTCGAACGCGCCGGTAGTTTCGGTGTCCTCGGACTCGATGACCTGCTCGCACTCCCCAAGATGCGCGCCCACCCGTCGGCCAGCAAGCTCCGACTGACGGCCCGACTCCCCCGCACCCCTGGCGTGTACTTCATGAAAGACCGCGCCGGTCGCGTCCTCTACGTCGGCAAGGCGACCAACCTCCGGTCGCGCGTCCGCTCGTACTTCGGGGGCGACGACCGGAAGAAGGTCCCGCAACTCCTGCGCGAGACCGAAGCCATCGACTGGATCGAATGCAGTCACGAGTTGGAAGCATCGATACGCGAGCTCCGACTCATCCAGGACCTCGAACCGCGGTTCAACCAACAGGGCAAGCGCTGGCGTTCCACTGCCTACGTGAAGCTCACCCTGAAGGAGAGGTTCCCTCGCCTGGCCGTGGTCCGCTCCGTCAAGGACGACGGCTCGTTGTACCTCGGTCCGTTCTCTTCGTCGCGAGCTGCGCACACCGCTCGGGAGGCCATCGAGTCAGCCGCACCGCTACGGCGATGCAACACCCGGATCGGGCGTACGGTCGCGCTGCGCGCCGACGCGCCGTGCGCATCGGCCCAACTCGGTGTTGCGGCATGTCCCTGTACCGGTCACACGAGCGAGCCCGACTACGCCGCGGTGGTGGACGCGGTCCGTCGTGCGTTGCTGGGGGAGCCGGCACTGCTCCTGGAACCGCTCGAACGGCGGATGAACGAACTCGCCACCGCCGAACGATTCGAGGAAGCGGCATTGACGCGCGACCGGCTCGCATCGCTCAGTCGGACTCTCCGCCGCCGCCAGACCCTCGAATGGCTCTCGACCAGCGGACAGATGACCATCGCCGTCGACGGCGGTGTCCTCGTGCTCGACAACGGGCGCTTGCTAATCGGCGACACGGCCCTCGATCTCGCCACGCGTCCAGCGGAACCCACCTCTCCGATTCCTGCGCTCCTCGATCGGCGCGTCGTCGACGAACTCATGATCGTCGCCCGGTGGCTCGACCGCGAGACCACTGCGGGTCGAGCCCGACTGCTCGACGTCTCCGGTGCTCCGGCGTCGCCGAGCGCCGGTGGGTTACCCGCCTACGAAGCGGTGCCGCGTCGTGGGATTCGCCGCGGGCGCTGAGTACTCGTCGGCTCGACGTCCTCGACCCGCGGCGAAGGCGCCGGGTTCTTTCCACGGCCCGAGGACTCTGACCGCGACGGCGTCGCGGGTGCTTTGACGTCAGCCCGCGCCGGAACCCGTCGAGGCGATGGGGGGTTCGGCCGCGGTGCGGGTGCCGACTCCGACGTCGACTTCGACGGCCCCGCGGTCGGCGCGACAGCCGGGAGTCTCCGTTTGATCGTGGGCTTCATGGACGGAAGGGATCGGCGCGCCCACCACCCGGGGCCCTCGATGAAGGCGGTAGCAAAGACGGTGGCGAAGAACGCCCACACCGGGATCAAGACCAGCAGTCGCCAGTACGTCGAGAAACTGTGGTCGAGCATGAGGTCGAGAAAGGTGTTCGTGTCGACGAAACCGGTCCAGCCGGCGAGGACGCGCACGACGCCGGCCCCGAGCACGAAGGCCACGACCCACACCAAGATCTTGAGCGGGAGCCGCGCGGGTCCCGCGTAGCCGGACGACATGCGCGTCGACCGGCGAGGCGGCGACATTGCGCCAGCAGCTGCGGCCGCCGATGCGTCCCGGCTCGTCGACGGCGCGCCATTCTTTGAACCGGGTTGGGCCGCCTCACCCGGGCGAGCCGCCATGCCGTTGCGGAACTGCGCCGGCAGCTTGAGTTGCCGTTCGCAGCGAGTGCACGCGAACACCGGCGTGTCGGCCACCGCGTCCAGGCGATGTTTGAATCCGCACGCCGGACACTGCAGCGCGGTAGCCATCAGCCCAACTCCGCCAGTTGCTGCTGCGAAACCGTGATCCAAGAGTCCAAAGTGGCGATCGCCCGCCCGTCGTCGATCACCGATGCGGCGAGTGCGATCCCGGCGTCCCACGAATCGACGACGTCGGCCACGTGCAACGCCGCGGCGGCGTTCAAGAGGACAACGTCTCGCTTCGGACCGGACTCTCCGCTGAGGACCGAGCGCAGGATTGCCGCGTTGCGCGAGGCGTCCCCACCGCGAAGGTCCTCGGCGCTCGCCCGGCTCAACCCGTAGTCGAGCGGCTCGATCGGATGACGCTCGACCGCGCCATCACGCACCACCAAGGCGGTAGACGTGTCCGAGGTCGTGAGTTCATCGAGCCCGTCGTGACCGAAAAACACCATCGCGTGGTGCGAGCCCAGCTCGAGCAGGGTCGCCGCAACCCGTTCGGCCATCGCCGGATCACCGACGCCGATCACCTGCCGTTTGACGCGGGCAGGGTTGGCGAGCGGGCCGAGAAAGTTGAACGTCGTCGGCACACCGATCTGGGCGCGCACCGGACCTGCGAAGCGCATAGCGGGATGGAACTTCTGCGCGAAGCAGAAGCCGATTCCCACTTCCTCGATGCAATGCGCGACCCCAGTGGCACCGAGGTCGATGACCACGCCCAGCCGCTCGAGTACATCGGCCGAACCACATTCGGATGACGCCGCCCGGTTGCCGTGCTTGGCGACACGGACGCCAGCACCGGCAACAACGAGTGCGGCGGCGGTCGAGATGTTGAAAGTGTGCGAACGGTCCCCGCCCGTCCCGCACGTGTCGATCAGCGGACCGGCCACCGACTCGTCGGCGACTTCCACGATGTCGGAGTACCGCAGCATCGTGCGCACCAACGCGGCGAGTTCGGCTGGCGTCTCACCCTTGGTTCGCAGTGCGACGGCGAAGGCCGCAATCTGCGCGTCGGTCGCGTTGCCTTCGAGGATCGTGCTCATCGCCTCCGAAACGAGGTCCGCATCGAGATCGTCGCGCCGCATGAGGGGGAGGAGAACCTCGGGCCAGGCCACTGCCGCCGGCGACGCATCGGAAACCATGAGGGAGCGAGCCTACCGGCCCACACCGTCAATTCTAGGGCTCTCAGCGCTCGCGTCCAGGCCGGTCGGCGATTCCCGGTTCGACAACCACACCGCCTCGAGCCGCCCGAGTGGCGTCGACGGCGGTCCCGCGACCCAGGGCCAGAGTTCCTCACCGATCGAGCGCCAATCTGCGGTGGCGTCGAGCGCAGCCAACACGGCGAACAGGCCTAGGTTCACCCGTTGGACCACCACGAACGCCGGCGGCACATTGGCGTACTTCATCACCGAGCCGTACGGACCGTTCACGTCGAAGAATCGGCGGACGACCTCACTCGCGAACTCACTCGTGATCGGATGCGGTCCCCGCTCGCGCATGTGGGCGTAAAAGTGTCCGAAGTATTCGGTGACATCCGCGTCGCTGACCGGTGCGCCGGGTCGGAGAAAGCCAGCGTCTTCCATCGCGCGTCGGAACTCCACCGGATCGGGGTCGAGAACCACCGTTTCGATCAGCCGACGGATGTGGTCGATGTCCGACGGCAGAAACTCCTTCACCAACCCGAAGTCCAGGAAGGTCACGCGCCCGTCCGGCCGGAACAAGTAATTGCCCGGATGGGGATCACCGTTGAAGAGGCGAAGCCGGTAGAAGGACCGGAACACGAACCGGAAGATCGCCTCACCGGCGAGGTTGCGCTGCTCCTGGGACCAGCGCTCCAACTCGGCGAACCGAACCCCGTCCGCCAACTCCGTGGTGAGCACTCGCCCGGAGCTGAACTCGGGCAGCACGCACGGCACGTGAATGAAGGGGTGATCGGTGTAGTAGTCGGCGAAGCGTTGTTGACGTTCGGCTTCCAATCGGTAGTCGAGCTCCTCGCGCAGGCGTGCTCGCAGTTCGTCGACGAGCGGGCCCGGCTCGAATCCGGGGTAAGACAATCCGATGCCCTTGAAGAGGAGACCGACGTTGCCGAGATCGGATTCGATCGCGTCGGCGATCCCCGGATACTGCACTTTGACGGCGACGGCCTGACCGTCGTGGGTGACGGCCCGATGGACCTGACCGATCGAGGCCGCCGCGATCGGCTCCGGATCCCATGAGGCGAACACCACTTCCGGCGTGGCACCGAGTTCCCGGCGGACCATGTCCGACGCCAACTCCACACTCATCGGCGGGGCATCGTGCTGGAGCTGCGCGAGGGCGTGGCGGACCGCTTCGGGCAGTCCTTCGTCGAGGTAGCTCACCATCTGCCCGAGCTTCATCAGCGCGCCCTTCATGGCGCCGAGTTCTCGGACGACGTCGTCGGCATGGCGCAGTTCCAGCGAACGGTCCAGTTCCTCGCGACGCTCCGCCGACGCGAAGACGCGCTGGGCCCGGTGGACTGCCTCTCTGCCGCCGGCCCGCGCACCGAGCCGCGCGAGACGGGCGTTCCGCCGCGCGAAAGTGCGGGCGACCACCGGTGACGAGTCGTCCTCACTCCGAGACCGCGCCCACGCCGAAGCAGCACCGACCGCGAGACCCACCACGAGTCCGGCTCGCAGGGGACGGTTCATGGGTTGGAGGATACCGACACACCACGCGTCGACGACCGAGGCCGCCGCTCAGTACGGAGCAGCCTCAGTCGGACGCGCGATTGGTTACGCGGTGCGGCGACGGCGGCGAATGAGCCGTCGGCGTTCGCGTGAGTTGAGTCCGCCCCAGACACCGTGCTTCTCGCGCACCGCAATCGAGTGCTCGAGGCAGATCTCCCGGACCGGGCAGCGGAAGCAGACCTCACGCGCGGCGTCGGACGCACGCTCGTCGTCCTCTTCGTTGTCCGGATGGAAGATCCCCGGATCGACTCCACGACACAGGGCGTGCTCCCGCCAGGGTGACACGGGAACGATCGAGGTGATTGAACTCACTGCAATCATGGAATGCCTCAGCGATGGTTCTGTGGGACGGTTCGGGCAACGGCATCTTGTCGGCGCGTATTCCGCTGGACCTGAGCCGGAAAAAGCTCCCAGCCCGCCCCGGGTCGCCGGCCCAGCTCCGGTGACCTCCTGTCGCGTTCATAGAATCGGCGCTTCATGACCTCCCCCGGACGCCGAGGCCAGGTCGGCGCGATCTGCGGCGCCGCAGCCCTGACCATGCCGGGTCTCTTCCTCCGCCTGTCCGGAACCCATCCCGCCCCGTGGGTGGGCGCCGTGTTCTTCGGCATCGCCATCATCGGCGCCGCATTCCTTTTGGCCTGGGCCGCCGAGGCCCTCCAGCTCGATGTCTCCCAAGGATTGGCCCTCGCCGTCCTGGCGCTCATCGCCGTCCTTCCCGAGTACGCCGTGGACTTCGTCTTCACCTCCAAGGCCGGGCACGACCCCAAGCAGTACGCACCGCTCGCCCTTGCGAACATGACCGGCGGCAACCGGCTTCTGATCGGGGTCGGCTGGTCACTCGTCGTCCTGCTCGCGGCATGGCGCATGCGCCGAATCGGCCGGGCCGAGGGCTACAACGGACCGTTCGACGACGAGGTCCAGTTGTCTCGGAGCCACTCGATCGAAATCGGGTTCCTGACCGTCGCCACGCTCTACTCGTTGACCCTTCCGCTCAGGCGGACGCTCACCCTGTTCGACGCAGTGATTCTCGTCTCCCTGTTCATTGCGTACCTCGTCCGCATCGCGCGTGCACCCGCGGAAGAACCGCATCTCATCGGGCCGGCCCAGCTGATCGGATCGCTCCCCCGCACGCAGCGGCGAATCGTGGTCGGCGTGCTGCTGATGTTCGCCGCCGGGGTAATCCTGGCGTGTGCAGAGGGCTTCGCCGAGGCCCTCGTAGAAACCGGTACGCAGTTCGGCATCTCCAAGTTCTTGCTCGTGCAGTGGCTGGCGCCGCTGGCATCCGAGGCGCCGGAGTTGCTGGTCGCCGGATTGTTCGCCTGGCGGCTCAACACCGAAGCCGGATTGGGCGCACTCGTGTCCTCGAAGGTGAACCAATGGACGCTGTTGGTCGGTACGTTGCCGATCGTGTTCTCGGTGTCGTCCAGCTCGCTGCACGGACTCCCGCTGGATGCAATGCAGCGGGAAGAACTGTTTCTCACGGCCGGGCAGTCGGCCTTCGCAGTTGCCGTGTTGGCGAACCGGTCCATCTCGGTCCGCGAAGCGTGTGCACTGCTGGGCTTGTTCCTCGCGCAGTTCGCACTCGGAGCTGCACTACCCGAAGGCGTCCACGAGGTCGAACGGATCGGCGTCGGCAGTGCGTACCTCGTCTTCGCCGCCATCATCGTGTTCCGACATCGAGATGCGCTCCCGGGGCTCTTCCGAGACGGTTTCCGTACCCCCGTGAAAGAGTTGGTCCACGCCGAATCCGCACCGCACTCGTTGGAGTCCACTTCGTGAAGGTCATCGATCGCCATGCCGTCGCCCGCGGGGCCGCCATCGGCCTGCTCCTGTTCGTCCCGATCTCCGCGCTCCGAGTGCTGATCGATCGCAACGTCGACGATTTCGATCACAGCGGCTGGGCCCCCCTGTTCGCGCTTGCGATCTTCGCCGTCTACGCGATCGCGGGGTTCGTTGCGGCTCGGATCGCGACGGATGCGCCGTACTCGAACGGCATTGTGGCTGCCATCGGCGCGCTCGTGTTGTGGCTCCCGATCCGAACGGTGATCTGGGCGATTCGAGACTCGAGCCAACCCTTGTTCGGCGGAACCGATCCGGTGTTCACGCCCGGACGCATCCTCGGACAAGTCGTATTCGCAGCCGCCCTTGGAGCGATTGGCGGCGTCGTTGCTGCGCGGCGCTCGGCTCGACGGGCACCCGATCACGCCGAACCTCCGGTCTGACGCAGGCGGCCCCGGGAACGACTCGGACCGTCAACCGCCGGCTGCGACCTCGAGCCGACGCGCGTCGCGTCGCTTCGCCCACCGCAGCATCGGGCGTTCCAGGAGAGGCCACGAGAGGTAACCGGCGGCAACGGACAGGGCGCCGGAGGCGATGAACATCGCGGTCGGGGTACGAGTGAACCCACTCGAGTACACCAACTGTTGGATGGGGAACGAGAGGATGTAGATGCCGTAGGACGGATCACCGAAACGGTGTACGAGGTCCGTCACCTTCCCCTGACCTGCTCCCACGCCGATCACGGTCAGGGCCACCCCGGGGATGAAAAGCGCGGGTTCACGCACCAGCGATCCGAGCACCAGCGCGGCCACACCGATCGGAGCGAGTCGGCGTGGGTCGAAGGACCCGACGAACCGCGAGATCGCGGCCCCCGCCACGAAATACGCGCCGAGTTCCGCACCCTTCGCCATGCTCATCGTGAGGACGGTCCGGTCGATCGACAGACTGCCAACACCGTCGTAGACCGCAACGCGAAAGAACACCAGTACCGCTGCGAACAGCGCGACGACCAGCCCGCGCCGACGGAGTCCGCCGCACACCGCAAACACGAGCAGCGCAACGTAGGCCCAAATTTCGTACGTCAACGTCCACAGCGACCCGTTCACTGCGTGACGAGGATTGCGGAGGAAGACCCCTGGGAGCGCGTTGATGGATCCGCCGAACAACGTCACTCCGCGCACCAAGTACAACGCGGTTCGACGACTGGCGAAGTAGTCGTTCAGTGGCAGCGTGGTCATGCTCGGTCCGAGGAACACAACGGTCAGCACGACCGTCAGCATCAGCGCCGGCCAGATTCGAGCGAAGCGGTGCCAGGCGAAGACCGACCATCGCGGGGCGCGATCCCAACTTGTGGCGATGAGAAATCCGCTGATCACGAAGAACACCGCAACGCCGATCGATCCGAGCGGCATCCGGTAGCGGCCGATCCAGAGCGCCGGTAGGTCTTGATCGCGGCCCGTGATCGCGTACGAGTGGAACAGCACGACGGACAGCGCCGCCACGATACGGATGACATCGAACCCGCCGTATCGGCGAGTGTCGGCTCGTTGGTCGGTCACATGCGCCCCCGGAACCGGCCGCCGAGGTAGTCGGCGGTCGGGTGCGGGACGGGAGAATACTCAGCCGTTCCGAAGTGCGGTGACGACGGACTCGAAGTGTGCAGGATCAGGGGCACGGTTGTTCACGAGGCTCACCGATCTCGAGATGCCCTCGAGCCGGGTCCGGAGCTTCGCGACGATCTCCTGTGGCTCGCCCACGACGGCGATCGCGTCGATGAGTTCGTCGTTGATCAGCGCGCCCATCTCGCTCCAGCGGTTCTCCCTCGCCATGCCCTTGACGGTGGGATGCAGATCCCCGTACCCCTCGAGTTCGAACACCGGTGCGTAGGCAGGCGTCGTCCCGTAGAACGCCAACTGCTCGCGCACGGCTTCGCGACTCCGCGTCAACTCCGCTTCGTCGCGGCCAGTGACCACGATGGTCACGCAGACGATCTCCACGTCGGCTGCCCCACGCCCGGCTCGAGCCGCGCCGAGTTGGATCGCAGGGAGCGTGACTTCCTGCAACGAACGGCGACTGTTGACCGGGTGGACCAAGAAGCCATCAGCGACCTCTCCGGCGACTGCTGTCATCCGCGGCCCGACGCCGGCGGTGAAGATCTTCGGCGGTCCGAACGGATTCGGCCCCGGATCGAACGCGGGGATCGTCCTGGTGTGCGTATAGAAGTCACCGCGGAAGTCCAGCGGGGTGCCGTTCTCCCACGCACTCCAGATCGCGTGGACCGCATGCACGATCTCGCGCATGCGGTCCGCCGGATGCGACCACGGCATCGAGAACCGTTGCTCGATGTGCCGGCGGATCTGAGAACCGAGTCCGAGCGTGAAGCGGCCGCCGGTCACCGTTTGCAGATCCCAACCGACATTCGCGAGCGTCATCGGTGCGCGGGCGAACGCGATCGCGACGGCGGTCCCGAGCTCGATGGACCGGGTGTGCTCCCCCGCCACGGCGATCGGCACGAACGGGCCGTGCTTCGCCTCGAACGAGAACGCTCGGTCGTAACCGATCTCCTCCAACGTGCGGTAGATCGTTCGCTCCTCGGTCAGGTCGTCGGTCGGGACGGTCATCGACACGTGCCACGGTTGGTTCGAGACATTCTCGGTTTCGCTCACGACCCAGGTTCGCAGACGTGCCACACTCTCGGGGCGGTGGTGAGCCGGCTGGGTGGTCGCGTACGGGCTTGACCCGTCCGAGGAACGTCCGGACTCCACAGGGCAAGGTGCTGGGTAACACCCAGTCGGGGCGACCCGCAGGACAGTGCCACAGAAAACAAACCGCCGATGGCGGAGCGGCTGCTCCGCACAGGCAAGGTTGCAACGGTGCGGTAAGAGCGCACCAGCGTCCGGGGTGACTCGGACGGCTAGGTAAACCCCACTTGGAGCAAGGTCAGACAGGGAGCGGGCGGCCCGCTCAACTCCCGGGTAGACCGCAAGAACCGTCGGGTAACCGCCGGTCGAGATGGATGACCATCCACGACAGAATCCGGCGTATAGGCTGGCTCACCACCGCACCCATTCGCTGACCTGGGAAAATGGCCCCTGACCTGGGGAAACGCGAACTACAGACTTGTCGGCAGTTGCCATGGATTCGCGCTGTTTTGCGGTCTTCCGCGGTCTCACTGCGGTCTGGGCCTGACACGCGCGTCAGTTTTGGAGTCGTGCGAGTGCACGGATCTACTGCCGCGACCGACATCGTCGCCCGGTCCTCGGCCTGGCCAGCAACGCCCCGACAGTCCCCCCACGATCGCACGGTCATGCTTTGCGTGACGGCTTGAACGCTTCGGGGGCGACGCAAAGTTTTCGTGTGGAGTGCTCTGGCGGTCAGCGCGTGCGTTGGCCCGCATGCGAGGGAGGTTCCGAACTCGAGCGCCCCTCAACCGCGAGAGAGCGGGTGGGCGTCCGCTTTCAATCCGATGGGGACTGCTTGCTGGGATGCGGTCGATCGTTCCGGGTTGCAGGCTTAACTGGCGAGCGGGGGGAGCGGCTCGATCGTTGTGATATCCAGGTCGCCGTAGAGGACGTCTTGGGCGACTGATGCAAGGCGCAGGCTGTGGGTGCGGGCGTGGAGGCGGAGCCAGACGAAGGCTTCGTCAACGTCGATGCCGGCGCGTTCTGCGAGCATGCCTTTGGCTTGTTCGATGATGATCCGGCTGTT
>JANYJV010000140.1 GCA_025361725.1 Acidimicrobiia bacterium
GAGCGCTCCGAGCACTCGGAAACCGGCTCGTTGGCATCCTCCATGGCTGCCTCGACCACGGCACGCTCTACGACGAACACACCGCATGGGCCCACCGCACCCAACTCGCCGCTTGACACCAACGACCCGTGGGATGTCTAGTGGGCACCCGCTGGAGCTCATGACTCCCATCGACTGCAGCTGGTCCTCAAGGCTGCGGATTCGGCCGTCGATACCTCGTCGGTGCAGGAAGGTTTGCTGACAGGGTGTGTGACGTGAAAATCCCAGACCTGGCCTCTCTCGCATTGTTCTTTCCTGATGCGGTGGTGGTGTTGGATCGTGATGCGGTGATCACGTGGGCGAATCCGGCGGCCGAGCGAATCTTCGGTCGACCCCTCGACTCGGTCATCGGAGTCTTCGGACCCGAACTCGTCCACCCGGACGATGTCGGCGCAGTGCTCCTCGGAGTGGACACCCTGCGGAGTGAGCCGGTGGGCCGCCCGATCGAGGTTCGGATTCTCGCCTCCGACGGATGGCGCCTCATCGAGATGGTCGGTGCCGCGCTCGACGACGGAGCGATGTTGCTTTCTCTTCGCGACCTCACCGAACGGCGCAGGTTCGAGATCGCTCGAGATGAGGAAGCGCGCTTCCGATCGCTCGTGCACAACGCCGGCACGGTCACGATGCTGGTCACCGAAGAGGGCGTGGTCGAGTCCATCTCCGGCGCCATCACCCGGCTCACCGGACGCGATCCCATCGACATCGAATCTCAACCGCTCAGGACAATTCTTGCGACCGACGAGGATCGCAGCCGTCTCTCCCAGGCGCTGTCGGCCGCGGAGTCCGGCCGCCTGACGACGGCGGTCGTGAACGTGGTCTCCCAACCCGAGGGTCTGCCGGTGCCGATGGAACTCACCATCGTGAACTTGCTGGACGACCCGACGGTGCACGGCTACGTCGTTTCCGGTCATGAGGTGAGCGAGCGGGTCGCAGTGGAGGGCGAACTTCGTTCCACGCTCTCGCTCCTCAACGCCACTCTCGACTCGACGGCCGACGGCATCCTCGTCGTCGACGCCGACAACAACATCGCGAGCTTCAACCAGCGCTTTGTGGACATGTGGCGGATTCCCGCCGAGATCATGGCGTCCCGAGACGACCAGGCCGCCCTCAGCCGGGTGCTGGACCAACTCGTCGATCCTGATGCGTTCGTTGCGAAGGTCAACGAGCTGTATGCCGCGCCGGGCGACGAGAGCTACGACATGTTGGACTTCCACGACGGCCGCGTCTTCGAACGGTTCTCACGCCCGCAACGGGTGGACGGTGCCGTGGTGGGCCGCGTGTGGAGCTTCCGGGATCTCACCCAGCGCAAGCGCCTCGAGGACGAACTCATCTACCGCGCGTTTCACGACCAACTCACCGGACTCCCCAACAAGGCCAAGTTCTGTGATCGGCTCGAGCACGCAGCCGAACGCTCGCGCCGGCTGACGACCGGATATGCCGTGCTCTTCCTCGACATCGACAACTTCAAGACCGTCAACGACAGCCTCGGCCACCAGGCCGGCGACCAACTTCTGGTGGAAGCGGCCACGATCCTTCAGCTGTGTCTGCGTCGTGCGGACACCGCCGCCCGACTCGGGGGCGACGAGTTCGCGATCCTGATTGAAGACATCGAGGATCCCGAGACGGCGACGCACTTTGCGGATCGCATCACAGAGTCCTTCCGGCGTCCGTTCCGTATTGCGGACAGGGATGTTTTTGCGACTGTCAGCATCGGTGTGGCGTTCGGCTCCGGCAGTTCGACGAGTGAGCAGATCCTGCGTGATGCCGACTTGGCGATGTACACGGCGAAATCACGCGGCAAGAACCGTCACTAACTCTTCGAGGTCGAGCAGCACACCGCCGTCCTCTTGCGGGTGGAAGTGGAGGCCGACCTCCATCGCGCAATCGAGCGGGAGGAGCTCACGCTCTTCTACCAACCGATGTTGCACACGAGCAGTGGACGGATGGAAGGGGTGGAGGCCCTCGTGCGTTGGGTCCACCCCACACGTGGCCTGCTCCTGCCCGGCGCATTCGTTCCGCTGGCGGAAGAGGCCGGGCTCATGGAGGTGATCGGTCGACAGATTCTGGCGCTGGCCTGCCGGCAAGCTCAGAAGTGGTCCGAACAGGGCGCGCGTGACCTGGGGGTCAGCGTCAACGTGTCACCCCGGCAACTCGGAAGCGCCGACATCGTCTCGGACGTCGACGAGATCCTGCGCGCCACGGGTCTTCCCGCTCGCAAGCTGACGCTCGAAATCACCGAGACGGCAATGATGCGCGACACCGAGGTCGCGGGCCGGAATCTTCACGACCTCAAGGCGCTCGGCGTGATGCTCGCACTCGACGACTTCGGCACCGGGTACTCATCGCTCACCTATCTCCAGCAGTTTCCGATCGACGTCGTCAAGATCGACAAATCGTTTGTGGACTCCATCGCCGAACGGGGTGAGGCCCAGTCCCTCGCCCCCGTCATCATCCAGCTGGCTCAATCGCTCGGCCTGCGGACCGTGGCCGAGGGGGTCGAGCATCCGCGCCAACTCCAACGGCTCCGAGCACTGCGGTGTGACCTGGTCCAGGGATTTCTGCTGCACCGGCCGCTGACGGTCGAGGCAATCGACGAACTCATCGTGGAACAAGCTGCGGATCGAACCCGCGCGGTCGCGTCGTGACGTTCTCGGCGAGGGAAAGCTGACGGGTCTCGTCGAACTCTGCGAGGATGCAGCCGATGACCAAGCCCAAGGCGCTCGTGACCGCACCGTTCCGTGGAGCCGGACTCGAACTCCTCACGTCGCTGTGTTCTGACATCGTGCTCGATCCCTGGATTGATCATCGACCACTCCGTTTGTACAACTCCGAGCAACTCGCTGAGCGGGTGACCGAAGTCGGGGCGGATCTCCTCATCGTCGAGAGCGACAGCGTGAAAGGGCCGGTGCTCGAGCTGCCCCTCATCGCCATCGGTTCGTGCCGCGGTGACCCGACGAACGTTGATATCCCCGGTGCGACTGCACACGGCATCCCGGTCCTGCGCGCTCCGGGACGCAACGCGGATGCCGTCGCGGAGATCACGATCGGACTCCTCTACGCGGTGAACCGCGGCATCGTGCGAGCGGACATGGATGTACGCGCCGGTCAGGTGTATCGCGATGGCACGATCCCGTACCAACGGTTCCGAGCGTGGGAGCTCGCTGGACGCACGGCGGGAATCGTGGGGCTCGGCGCCGTCGGCCGCGCCACCAAATGGCGGCTCGAAGGGCTCGGCCTTGAGGTCATCAGCGCAGACCCGTTCTCGCCGGACGCCACTCACTCGTTGGACGACCTCCTCGCAATCGCGGACGTCGTGTCGTTGCACGCAGCCGTGACTCCGGAGACCGAAGGTCTGATCGGCGCGTCGGAGTTCGGGAAGATGAAGGAAGGGGCGATCTTCATCAACAGCGCGCGGGCGCAACTCCACGACACGGATGCACTCGTGATGGCCCTCCAGTCCGGGCAGCTGGCCGGAGCCGCGCTCGACCACTTCGTCGGCGAGCATCTGGCGGTGGATCACCCGCTGTGTTCGATGCCGAACGTCGTCCTGACACCACACATCGGCGGTGCGACCTGGGACACCGAGACTCGCCACTCCGCGTCGATTGCGAATGGCCTCGCCACACTTCTTGCCGGCGGCCGACCGGGCAACCTCGTCAACCCAGAAGTCCTGGAGGGCCGATGAACTCCGACATCGAACCGTCGCCGCAGCGATTGGGGCAGGACGCATGACGCCGCCATCTGACACGGAGGTGCGAGAAGCAGTCCTGTGGGCCGCGCAAGAAATGCTGCGCTCTGGCCTGGTGGAGGGCACGGCCGGCAACGTGGCGGCGCGCCTTCCGGACGGCAACGCCGTCCTCACCCCGAGCAGTCTCGACTACCTGGACATGACACTGGACGACCTCGTGGTGTGCGCGCCCGACGGTTGCGTGGTGGAGGGCCACCGGAGCCCGACGTCGGAGAAGCAACTTCATCTCGCGGTGTTGAACGCGTACCCGGAGATCGGCGCCACGCTGCACTGCCACGCGAAACACGTACAGATGTTTGCCATCACTCATCAGCCCATCCCCGCGGTCGTCGAAGAGTTCGACGTCTACGTCGGCGGCGACGTCGAATGCTCGGACTACCGCGAGACCGGTTCGCAGGAACTGGCCGACGAAGTGGCGCGGCGAGTTGCGGACCGCGCCGCGGTGGTCATGGCGAACCACGGGTTGTTCGCCTGTGGGAAGACTCCGAAGGACGCGCTGCATGTCGCCAGCCTCGTGGAACGCACCGCCGAGGTCGTCTGGGGGGCGCAGTCACTGGGTCCGATCGTCGGCGTCCCCGATGAGATCGGCGCGAAGTACGCGTCGTACTACCGCTACGGCCGCACGGGGAAGTTCTAAGAACGCACGCCATGAGGTTCGGGCGTCGTCGCGTTGCCGAACTGATCTCCCGCTCTTGTTCACTTCGTTCACGGGCCGCTCGGGCCACGGGCGCCCCACGCATCGGTGAAGTTCCGGAGGCGCTCGGTGCCTATTGGGGCGCCCTCTCAGCCTTCACCGCTTCCGCAACATGGTGAGCCCATCGCCGAGCGGAATCATCACCGCGTCCACGCGATCGTCGGCCACGACCATGTCGTTGAAGGCACGAATGGCCTCAGTGTTCGCGTCGGTGACGGTCGGGTCGATGACCGAACCACTCCAGAGCACGTTGTCGATCAACATCAGCCCGCCGGTGCGCAGACGCGGGAGGATCGCCTCGAAGTAGGAGCCGTACATCGGCTTGTCCGCGTCGATGAAGACGAGGTCGATCGGTTGCGTCGCGTCGAGCGCCTGCAATGTCGCGATCGCCGGCGCGATGCGCAGGTCGATCCGATCTGCGACGCCGGCTTCGGCCCACGCCGTGCGAGCCAGCGCGGTCCACTCCTCGCTGATGTCACAACAGAGCAGCCGCCCACCGGGCGCGAGCCCGCGAGCGATGCACAGGGCGCTGTACCCGGTGAACGTCCCGACCTCGACGGCGAACCCGACGTTGAGTAGCTGGGTCAGCATCGTCATGAACGCGCCCTGCTCCGGCGAGATCTGCATCCCGCTGACCGCGCCGAGCGCGGCGGTGGCCTCGATCAGCTGGGTCTGGACTGCATCCGGGGGTGAACCGTGCGCCACCAAGTATTCGTGGATCTCGGCACCGAGAAAGAAGGACTTCGGATCGGCCATCGGCCGAAGCTATCGCGCCGGCGTGAACCGCTTCAGGGTGACGTTGACGACGCCGCGACGGCTTCCTCGCCGTCGACCGAGCCGCCTTCCTCATCCGGGCGGCGCCGCGTCCCGAGGAGAGCATCCGCCAGTAAGAAAACGATGACCATCCATCCGAGCGTCCGGATCGCACCGAAGAAGGTCGGCCATTCGAAGGTGGCGGGGAACTCGGCGTGGATCTGTTTGGCGGCGATGTAGGCGCCACAGCCGGCCAGGGCGACGGCCGGCGCCAGTCGGAGCGCGATCCTTGCGATGCGATTGAACGCCGCCGCCGTGATGAGGACCGCCGTGAGCAGACCCACCCACGGCGCGACGGCGACTGCGGCGAACCCGCCGCTCACGATGACCGCCATTGCGCGCGCCACGACGTTCTTTGGCTCGTACGCCCGGTCCCACGGCGCCATCCAGATCGGCGACCGCCCGGCATCGTCGTGTACGCCCTGAGTCGGGGGTCTTTCAGCTCGGGAGCGTCCCGACACGGCAGGCGCTGTCCAACCACGGAGCGGACGGGCCGAAGTGGCGTGCGATTCGGCCTCGGTGGGAGCACCAGCTCGCCTGACCCGGCGCCGACGGACCAGGCCGATGAGGCCGATACCGAGACACAACAGCGCCGCCACACCCGACACGGCGAGCGCGAGGTTCACCGTCCGCTGGGGGACCCACTCGAGCTCGACGATGATTGGGCCGCTTCCTCGCGGTCGCACGCGCCATCCGTTCGCGTAGCCGTTGACGAGCGTCGATTCGCCGAGGTCTCGGCCGTCGACGGTCGCGCGCCATCCGGCATTCACGCTCTGCCCCAGGACGAACCAAAACGGCTTCGATGCACCGCTGACCTCGGCACGGATTTTGGTGGCGGTCTGTCCGGTCACTCTGACCTTTGGCGCAGGCGTCGGGGCGGAGCCCGCCGGTGTCGTGACACCGACAACGGCCGGCGAGCTGCGCAGCTCGATCGCCGGTCCGTCGCCCAATGGCTCAGCGGTACCCGCGCCGGTGCTGGCAAGGACGACGCGGTCCAGGTTCCAACCCATCACATCGCCACGCCCGGTCTGCACTTCGTGGCGACCTGGGGTCATCGCGACTGCGGGGCGCGCCGGACCGTCGCACCTCTCGATGCGCAACGGTGACAACGAAAGTGCTGCGTCCGTCGAGCCTGCGACGCGCGCTGAGACCGGATGTCCGTCGATGGTCAACAGGTCCGCTCGGCACTCGTTCGGCGTCTCGGCGGGAACTCGTACCGGGCTGAGATTTGCGATACCCAGCTCGGCAATACCCGCCGGCATGGTGAGTTCGCACTCGCAGTACCACTCGTGCGTGGTGACCATTCGGATGGCACGGATCGTGAAACTCAGCGTGCGTCCGGAGAGGGCCGGGAAGGAGACCGGAACCGCGACGGCACCGTCGCGAACGGTGCCGTCGGGAACCGCGGCGATGTCAACCATCCGCGATTCTCCGGCCTCGTTGCGGATTTCGAGGCGGGTCGGGACCGAATGTCGGCCGTCCGCCACGACCTGGAGATCGAGATGGTCCAGGGTCCGGGTCGTCGGCGAGGTCACCGTCACCGATTGTCCCACGACCTTGACAAAGGGTGTCACCCATGCGGTCGTGGGATCATCGTCGACGGCGGCGGACGCACGATCGCGCGGTGCACCTGGGAGACGCGCGGATGCGTGGACGCGAACATTGCCGCGGTAACCCAGATCACGGTCGATGACCTCATCCGGGGCTGCACTCGACAGCCGGGCCTCCGCACCGACGCCGAAGGAGCGCGCCGTCGGCACCAAGATTTGACGAGTCATCGACCGCTCCGGATCCCGGCGTGGCGGAACCGGGATCACTCGCTCTCGGCTCATCGTGAATGCGAGCGGATGCGTGCCCGATCGAGCCGCGGCGTTGCCGACGAGGTCCGTCGGCAGCACTGTCACCTCCCGGATGCGCACCGGTCGCGCGGCGCCGTCGCCCTGCAGACGGATTTCTGCGAAACCGACTTGATCGATGCCGCCGTAGCTCTGGAGTTGACCCAAGTTCGTGTCACGGATCTCGATCGACAACGTCGAGAACCGTCGCCGAGGGAAAAGAAGGGTGGCTCCCGCCCCAGTGCGGGACTCGGCGCCGAGCGTGACCGGCGTTGGGTGCCGACCGTCGAACCGCAGAATCGCATTCGTGATCCAACGGCCGCGCGGCTCGGTGAGCACCTGAACAAGATTCACGTGGTCGGTGCTGATCGGATGCGTCGTTTCCACGAGGATGCGATCACCACGGACGTCCTTGAACGCACCCGTCTTCCATGCCGTGAGGAGGTCGCCGTCGAAGGCGAGGGCAGCACGATCCTCAGGCGTATAGCTGATCGGGTTCCCGTAGTCCGTCGCGCCGACGCGACGCGCACCTTGGAGCACCACGGTGGTCGAGGCGTTCCGCGCCGCATTCGGGAACATGTCCAAGCGGGCGTCGGACTCGTCGAAGGAGATCGGGTGGTTGCCTGGACCTTCGGTGTAGCCGACGGTGTCGGTGATCGTGCTCCAGCGCCGCGCCCGCAACCGATTCGTGTCGGTCACCACCAACGGGTCGTCCGGCTTGACCTGACGCCGCAGAGAGGTCGCACCGAACGACGCCGAGTCGAGCACGATTCCCGACGGGTCGAGGCCTCCGATCGATGCGAGGTCGACAATGCCGTCGCCGTCGCCGGACAGGTAGAGCGGCCGCGGCGCGTCGACGGCCCGCACGATCGGTGACTGTCGGGTCAAGCGGTACACATCGACGGGTGGTGGCGTCGGCCGCGCGGTCCGAGTCCCGAGCGCTTGCTCGTCCTGGAACGGATACTGGCGGTTCGTCGTGGTGTCCGGTCGGCCGAAGCTCGCGGCGTGTTTCATGCCGGTGGGCACCGGGTCGAAGAGCGCCTCGACGAAATCAGGCCGCAACACGCGGTAACGCTCGAACTGGATGTCGTTGCGAAGCACGTAGTCGCCGACACCCATGAGTCGGGCCATCGGCACGAGCGCACTCGAGGGCAGGCTGCGATCCTGGACGCGCAGGTCGAAGGCGTTCAACAGATTCGCCGATGCCGGCGAGCCGTACGGAATGAGTTCGCGCGCTGCGTAGGGCCGGTCCATCAGCCCGGGTGTGATCGGATCGACCGTGTTCCCCCATCGGTACGACGCAAAGTCCGAGCCCGGTAGCTCGAGCACTCGCGTGGCGTGCGGTTGGCGGTCCAGCGATCGGGCCGCTTGGTGCCAGTACGCGGGGACGTCCTCACCCCGTTGGAGATTGGTGCCGTAGAACGTGTCGTTCCAGAGTGCCGGCAGGTTGACCACCACGAGGACTCCGACGACGGCCGGAACCACCAGCCGCAGTGGGACACGGACCCCGCGAAACCAGCGGACGGCGCCGAAGCGCACGACCAGTGCGTTCGCCCCCGCACCAAGCAGCGCGGCGAGACCGAGGATGACCAACGGAGTGGCCCGGCCGGTACTGCGGAGCGCAAAGGCCGCCGTCGAGGTCGCCGCCGCCTCTTTGAACCACGCGCCGAGCGGCGTGGGGCTGTCGTAGGGGTGCGCGCCCACTGCGATGACGACGCCCACGACGACCGTCGACATGAAGAAGCTGCGGTACTTCCACGTGACAAACGCGCAACTCAAGAGCGCGAGGACAGGAATTCCGTAACTGATGAGAATGACGAGCGGGTGTTGGGTATAGGTGGGGCTCGCTTCGATCCAGGAACCGAGCTTGTCCTTGCCGTAGAAGAACCAGTACCCGAGGCCGCGCAACACTTCGTTCGGCAGCGAGGTCCGCGACACGGCTCGAAGCGTCTCGGTGTACTTCAAGATGTTGATGCCGTAGGACCCTTGGGCCCAGAGTCCGGCGATCCACCACAGCGACGCCGTCACGGTCAAAACGCCGAATCGCACACCGGTCGAGATCGCCCGCCGAAGTTTCACCTCCCGGGCCACGAACACCGAATGCAGCAGCCACAACATCGGTGCGATGCCGATGAAGACGAGCGCGGTGGCGTTGACGCCTCCGATGATCTGCACGCTCAACGCGAACCAGGCGGCATGGCGCCAGCCGCCGTGGCGGAGGCCGCGGATCAACAGTCCGAGGAGCCACGGCAATCCGGCCCACGGCAGCAGCAACACCGAGATGCGAGCTGCGTAGTCGAGAGAGTACGGACTGAGCATGAACGCCAACGCTCCGATGACCGCACCGGCACCGCGAACCCCGAGCGTGCGGAAGAGGAACAGCATCCCGAGGCCCGCGGCGAAGAGAATCGATCCGAGCCACAGCCGTTGCGCGATCCAATCCGGCGATCCAATCGCTTGAAACAGCCAATAGAACGGTCCCATCGGAAAGAGGTATCCGATGTTCTGATGGGTGACCGTGCCGAATCCGATGTTCGGATCCCACATGGTCCATGCCCGTTCGAGCAGCCGGGACGGATCCAGATAGAGGTACTGCTTGGTGTCGGCCGCCACCTTGCCCGGGGCGCTCGCGAGTACCGGCAGGTACGAAAGCGCAGCGAGGAGGAGATAGCCGATACGTCGGATGCCGACGGTGCTCCGTCCGACTGGCTGCGCCTGGGCCGCGTGCTCCGCCGCCGATGGCGGATCGGTCACGAGCGGCGGCGGCGTAACGCCTCGGCAGCGAGGACCTCGAGGGTGCCGCGCGCCGTTGCGGCCCAGGTGAACTGTTCCGCGTGGTGCCGTGCACCCTGGCTCAACCGACCGCGGAGCTCGGGATCGCCAAGCACGCGATTCAACCCGTCGACCAACTCGTCGGGGCTGCCCGCGAGGAGCCCGGAACGTCCTTCGGAGACGGCGTCGGAGTGCCCTGCGATTCGCGTCACGACGGCCGGCGTCCCGCACGCTGCGGCTTCGGTGACCGTCATCCCCCAACCTTCGCGCGCCGACGCGCTGGTGAGCACCCAGGCGCGCTGGTAGAGGTCAATGACTTCTTCGTCGCTGATGTGACCAGGGAGTTGGATGTACTGATCGGCACCTGCCTCGTGAATCTGTGCCTCGAGCTGCTCCCGCCGGTACCCCTCGCCGACGATGACTGCCTCCATCGTCGGATGATGCGCATGCAGTTTCACGAGCGCATCGACGAGCACGTCGAACTGTTTCACCGGCACCAGACGTCCGACGGCAACCACCAGCGGCGTCGGCGACTTCGGACCCAACGGGGAAAACCGAGGATCGATCCCCGGCGGCACCACGTGCACCATGGACGGCTTGAACTTGAGGTCGGTGACCAACTCGTGCCTCGACGAGTTGGAAAGCGTCACGATTGGGGTGCGCCGATAAAACTTGGGCGCGATCGTCGACTCGAGCGTCCGGCCGACCGCAGCAAGCTTCGGTGGCAGCGTCATGTTCCACATGTCGGCGTGCACGTGGTGGAGCCAGGTCACGTGGGGAGTCCGGGCCCAGACCGGTGACATGAAGGGCATGCCGTTCCAGATTTCGACCAGCCCGTCGCGTCCTCCGTGCCAGCCCATCATCTCGGAGAACGCGGCGCGAGGAAAGACCATGTATCGCCCGGCTTTCCGGATCACCCGGTACCCGTGTCTCCAGCTCATCTGCGGCTGCCCGGCCGCGAACGAGGTGCGCATCGTGACTTCGATCCCCGCCTCGGCCCAGAGCCGGGCGATCGTCGACGCGTGCACCTCGGATCCGCCGGCTTCGGGGTCATCCAGATCCCGCCAGGCCAGCATGGCCACTCGCTGCAGACCGGCCTCGGCCGCAAGATCGCCCAACTTGGCGATTTCGGCAGTGGTCGCAAGACCTTCGAGATCAGCCATGGTGCGAGTCTCCCCCAACGCTCCGCCCATGCGGAGCAGCCCGATATTCTAGGCGGCCCGCGGTCCACGCGGACCCGCCAGGCCCTCCGGCCGACGATTCGCAACCGTAAAGGACCCTTGGTGAAGCTCACCGGCGAACGCCCCATGGAAGGGCATACGCCCGATTCCCTTCTCGCCCTCCACGACGCCGGCTATCGGGAGGTGATTGCTCGTCTCGGTTCCGGCCGAGTACTCGACGTTGGCTGCGGGGTGGGGATGGAGACCGCCCGCTTCTGTGGGCCGGACCGACAGGTGATCGGCGTCGACTACGACGCCGCCACCGCCGCGGTCGCCCGCTCCGATTTTGGTCCGGGTGGACCCCGTGGGACCGACGCCGATTTCGTGGCGATGGACGGGGGACGGCTCGGATTCCGGTCGGGCTGCTTCGACGCCGTCTGTTCCTCGCACATCATCGAGCACTTCGTGATGCCGGAGGATCATGCCGCGGAGTTGGCCCGAGTGTGCGCCGAGGACGGCACTGCGTTTGTCATCACTCCGAACGGACCCGCGGACTTCGAGAACCCCTTCCACGTGTACCTGTTCGAGGCCGACCAGCTCGCCAGCTTGCTTCACTTGTTCTTCGAGGAAGTCGAGGTCATCGGCCTCGAAGGCGACGATGTTCTGAAGGCAGACTTCGCGTCCCGGCGTACGAGTGGAGAGAAGCTCTTGAAACTCGACGTGCTCAAGCTCCGCCAGCGGATGCCGCGCAATTGGTACGTCTGGTCCTACGAACACGCGCTGCCCGTCGTTTACAAGGTGCTCGGCTCGGACAACACGGGGATCGGTTCGGGTCTCGACGATTCACACTTCTTCGCGACGGACACGATCGTGCCCACCACTCCGGTGTTGTTCGCCATCGCCCGCAAGCCGCGCCGGTTTCCCGCATCGAAGTAACCGTGGAAAGCGTCGGCGCTCCGAACGGTGGCGTCCTGCATGCTGAGCGTTCGCGCTTCGGGGTTCAGCTGGCAGTGATCGTGGCCCTGGCTGCAATCGTGCGGGTCCTCGTCGTCGTTCTCGTCGATCCCCACGTCCCGCCGGTGGGTGACGCCAGCGCGTACCACCTCCTCGCCAACCACCTCGCCGACGGTCGCGGGTACATCCGTCCGTTCGATTTCACCAAGTTTCATCTCGTCGTCCCCACCGCCGAGTATCCACCGTTCCACCCGTTCGTCCTGTCACTCTTCGCCCGGCTCGGAGCGCGCAGCGTCGAGGCGCAGCGGCTCGGACTCACGGTCATCGGGTCCGCCACAGTCGCGCTGGTCGGGCTCGTCGGCCGCCAGATCGCCGGACCGCGCGTCGGCATCGTCGCCGCGGGGTTGGCCGCCGTCTCCCCCATGATGTTCCTGCCCGAGGCGACACTGATGAGCGAAGCGATCTTCGTCTTCCTCGTGACGTTGGCACTGTTCCTCGCGGGCCGGATACGCACGAACCCGAACCTGCGCGCCTTTGCGGTGCTCGGGATCGTGCTCGGACTTGCCGCGCTGACGCGCGCCGAGGCCACCGTCCTCGCGGTGCTGCTCGTGGTTCCACTCGCCGTGAGCGCACCGGACGCGTCAGGTCGCCGCCGGATCGCACTCGGCGCAGTCGCCCTGGCGATGGTCGGTGCCGTGATGGTCCCGTGGGCGGTCCGGAACCAGACCGCCTTCCATTCGTTCGTGCCCGTCTCCAACAACCTCGGAACCGCGCTCGTCGGCGCCAACTGCGCACTCACGTACCAAGGCCCGGCGCTCGGATCGTGGCGGTCGACGTTCGGCACCGGCGATACCGCGACCGGTCAGTGCTTCACCGGCTTCAACGGCAGCCAACCCCACTTCAACGAGGCGACAGCGGCGGGTGCCGCTCGCAAGAAGGGAATCGACTTCGCCCGCGATCACCTCGGGGAAGTTCCGAAAGTGGCGGCCGCACGCCTGCTGCGGAGCGCCGGTCTCTTCCGGCCCGGTCAGCAGATCGAACTCGAAGCGCTCGAGGGCCGGCCGATCGACTGGGAGCGGGCCGGAACCTATCTGGACTGGGTCCTGTATCCATTCGCGGCCGTGGGCCTGTATCTCCTGCTGCGACGGCGGACAGGTGCGTGGCCGCTCGCCGCGGCGGTGATCAGCGTGCTCGTCTCCACGCTGGTCACGTACGGCAACCAACGATTCCGCATCGGCGCCGAGCCGACGATCCTGATCGCCGCGGCGGCCGGCATCGTCGCGCTCGTGAGCCGGCGTCGGACGCCGCAGTCTGCGTCGGTTGTTGCGTGAGGATCGTCGCGAACCCGAACCGGTAGGATCTCGGCCTCATGCTCTGGCTCGAACGTCGTATTGTCGCCGCGCTCGCCGGGCCAGATGACCAGCGCACCGGTGGCGCGATCACGGAGTTCGTCGACACGTCGTTTCGGACCATGCCCCAACATCTTCGAGCCGGTGTCGTCGGAGAATCGATCCTCCTCGGGGCCTACGTTCGCCTCCGGCGGGGGCCGAACCCGAGCCCAGCTGCGATCGTGGCCTCGATGGAGCAGTGGGAACACCATCCGATCGGCGTCATCCGCCAGTACGCCCGGCTGCTGTCGTCGCTCGTCATCTTTCCCCAGCAAGAGATCGTCGACGGATGACCCGAACCATCGACACCGAGGTCTTGGTCATCGGCTCCGGCGCGGGCGGGGCGGTCACTGCGGCCCGGTTGGCCGAGGCCGGTCGCTCGGTGCTGGTGGTGGAAGAGGGCCCCTGGTTCGACCCGGATGCTCACGAGCCGTCGTCCCTCGAAGAGTTCACCGCGCGGTGGCGCCATCAGGGCGCGTGTGCGGCCCTCGGAAGTCCGGGAATCGCGTTCGCCGAGGGGCGATGCGTCGGCGGAAGCACCGAGATCAACATGGGCCTCTACCACCGGCTGCCTGCGCACTTCGCCGCCGAGTGGCGGCGCAAATATGGCATCGCGGACTTCGACGATGCGACGCTGGACCGGTACGCAACCGACATCGAGAAGACGGTGACGGTGTCGTTCCTGCCCGGTGAAGCTCCGGCGTCCTCCGCGGTCTTGGAACATGGTGCCGACGCGCTCGGGTGGAAGAGCACCGAGTTCGCGCGCGTCTTCGCGTACGACGACAAGGGGCATGGCACCAAACAGTCCATGTCTCGCACGATGATCCCGAAGGCGGTGGCGGCGGGGGCCATCATCCAACCGGACTGCACCGTGCTCAAGCTCAACCGCTCCGGGCGCCGCGTCACCGGCGCGACCGCACGCCTTGGGTACGCGGACGGCAGCTCCGAGCTGGTCACCCTCCGGGCCGACCAGGTCTTCGTCTGCGGGGGCGCGATCCAGACCCCCACCCTCCTCCAGCGCAGTGGCTTTCGCCACAACATCGGTCCGGGCCTCAAGTTCCATCCGACCGTCAAAGTGGCCGCGCGATTCTCACACCCGTACGACCACGACGAAGTCCCCGTGCACCGCGTGACGGAGTTCGACCCGTTCCTCACGATCGGTGGCTCCGCCAGCCGTCGCGGTCACGTAGCGCTCGCAGTGGCCGACGCGGCGCCGAGCGACCTCGACCGCGTGCTCGAAGAGTGGCAGAACGTCGTCGTCTACTACGCCGCGATTCGCAGCTCCGGCAGCGGTCGGGTGCGCGCCCTCCCGGGTCTGCGTGCGCCGCTCGTCACCTACGGGCTCACCGACTCGGACCTGAGTCGTCTGGCGCGCGGTCTGGTCCACCTGGGCGAAGTGTTGTTGGCGGCCGGTGCGGTCGAACTCTTTCCTTCGATCGCCGGTGGACCGATCGTGCGGAGTCGCGAAGACCTCGGACAATGGTGGACCGCACTCACTCGGTCTCGATCCAACCTGATGACCGTGCACCTCACCAGTACGGTACGCATGGGTGACGCCAGTGACCTGACCGGTACGGACAGCTACGGGCGAGTGTGGGACACCGACAACCTCCGCGTGAACGACGCGTCCTTGCTCCCCGATGCACCCGGCGTCAATCCCCAAGCTGCGGTGATGATGATCGCGGCGCGCAACGCCGACGCGTTCCTCTCGACCTAACTGCTCCTCCGCTCGGATTTGCCGAGTCAGAGCTGCGTCGGGATGCTCCGGAGCTGGAATCCTCCGCTTCGCTTCGGACTCGGTGGTTTCAAAGCGAGGCAACAACCGCAGTGCGGTTCAGACGGGTAGGCGTTTCACCACGGCGAGCAGACCGAGTTTCGCGGGCGACTGGTGATGTGATTTCCCGGCGCCGCCGAGCGTCGTCCGATTCCGCAAGAACCACTCGTAAGAATCGATCACGGCCGATGCGTTCGAGTGCGTGGGTTCCCACTCGAGTTCTCCCTCCGCCTTGCTCACATCGAACCAGAGCGATTCGCCGTACAAGAGCCAGTGGTAGGGAGCGAACGGCACCAGCGAGGACCGGCCGAGGACCTTCATCGCCATCTGGGCGGGCTTCGACGGCAGCCCGACGACGTGCGAACCGGTCTGGGCATGATCGACGAGCGCCTGCAGGGTCTCACGCATCGTCCCGAAGTCCCGGCACCCGATGTTGTACGTCGCCGCGCCCGGTCGCTGGGCGGCGCGCAGGCACGCCTCGGCGAGATCCTCGGCGTGGACGAACTGGTAGGTGTTGTCGCCCTTGCCCATGACGAAGACGGGCGCGCCATCGGCGACGAACTCGAACAGGATCGCCATGATCCCAAGCCGTCCGTGCCCGAGCACGGTGCGGGGTCGGACGATCGAGACGTCGAGCCCGGCTGCAACGGCGTCGTGACAGAGGAACTCGGCTTCGAGTTTGGCGGTCCCGTACGCCTCCAACGGCCGGGGCCGGGTGGACTCGTCAACCGGGTTCGAGTCCGGGATTCCGAAGATTGCACTCGACGAGGTGTGCACCACCTTGGACACGCACGCGTCTCGTGCTGCGAGCAGCACATTGGCAGTGCCGACGACGTTGACCGACCAGAACAGCTCGCGGTCTTTGGCGAGCGGCACCTGCGCAACGTTGTGGAGCACCACATCTACACCTTGCAAGGCGGCCCGCACGGCATCGATGTCTCGAACGTCGCCGATGACGTGCTCGATCGAACGATCCTCCGGTGGATTGAGGTCGAAGACCAGCACGTCGTGGCCTTGGGCGCGCGCTCGGTCGGTCAGCACCGAACCGAAGTAGCCGGCGCCGCCGGTGATCACCAACTTCACGGACGCTCCTCGTTCGGTTGCAGCGCGACGGGTGTTGGAATCGGGGTGGTCCGGATCATCGACATCACAGGATCTCGCCGTGGTCCAGGCAGTAACGAATGCTCGACCGCATGCCATCGAGCAACGTGGTCTGCGGGTCGTATCCGAGTTCGGTGCGGGCACGCGTGATGTCGCACGCGATCGTGTCCTTCAGCTCTCCGAGCACGTGAACTGCTTGGAGGTACTTCCCTCGCCGCTGTAGGAAGCCGTCGACCTTCTCGGCCACCACGCCGACGGCCCGGGGGATCCGGGGCTGACCGCCGGAGACCGGAAGGCCTTCCGCCGCCAACGCCTCGCGCACGGTCGCGAGCACCGTCCGGAGTTCGTACGGCGCGGCGTCGGCGATCCAGTACGCACGGCCGGACGCCGCCGGTGTGGCCTCCGCGCGCAGCAGACCCTGCACGAGATGGTCGGTGTACACCATGGACCGTTGTTGGGTGCCGTCGCCGATCAACGGAAACCGACCGCGCCGCACCGCCTTGAACCACTGCGACTGCCGAGCCGGTTGGTACGGGCCATAGAACCACGGCGCGCGGACGATGACGGCGTCGAGGTCACCGCGATCCGCGCCCCGCCGCACGATCGCTTCCGCCTCCACCTTCGACTCGCCGTAGCCCATGTACGGGTTGAGGGGTGAGTCCTCGGTGAACCGGTCGGTGGGATGTGCATTGGCCCCGAACGGCGAGTTCGATGACACGTGGACGAGCCGAGCCGAACCCGACCGGCGAGCCTGATCGGCCACGAGTTCGGTGCCGCCGACGTTGATGTCGAAGAACTCCCGCACCGTTACCGGATGGATCACCGCCGCGCAGTGGAACACCGTCGCGCCGGAGATTCCGTCGAACAACGAATCCAGGGTCGCCGGATTGCGGACATCTCCGGCAACCGTCGACACGCCCGGCCCGATCAACTCGAGGGGTGGACCTTCGGCGGCTGATTGCACGAGTGCTCGCACCGGTCGGCCCTGCGCGACGATCGCACGCACCAGGTTGCGCCCCAGCCAACCGGCTGCGCCGGTGATGACCGTCGGGCGATCTGGACTGGGCCGATCGGACAGCTTCACTCACACACCTCGTACACATTGGGGACCGCGGAGCGTACGTCATCGGACCATCGCGGCCTTCACCCCGCCGTCATGTCTCCGCCCGTACAATCGCCGCAATGGCGTCGACGGCACCTCTCGAACGACGTACCTCGGCCGATCCTCGGTTCCCGAACTTCAACGGCCTTCGGGCCATCGCCGCGTTGGCGGTCGTGACGACGCACCTGGCCGACACCGGCGGCGCGAATGCTCCGAACATCCTGGGAGTGTTCTTCGCCCGCATGGATGGTGGCGTCGCCATCTTCTTCGTGATCTCCGGCATCCTGCTCTACCGGCCGTTCGCTCGCGCCCACCTGCTCGACGACCCACGACCGCAACTCGTCCCCTACCTCTGGCGAAGGGGACTCCGGATCTATCCGGCGTACTGGCTCGCCATGACCGTGGTGGTCTACGTCCTCGGCGTCACGCAGATCCCGAGCCTCAAGAACTTCCTGCTCGACTATTCGCTCCTGCACATCTACAGCCCGCACCAGCCGGACGTCTTCGCTCCGCTCGTGCAGTCCTGGACCCTCGCCACTGAGGTCGCCTTCTATCTCTTCCTTCCCGTGTGGTCCTGGGTCATGGCGCGGGTCGTGCGCGGGGAGGCCCGGCGGAGGGTCCGCACCGAACTCGTCGGGGTCGCGGTGTTGGTGGTGATCTCGGCGGCGTGGAAGGCGCTGGTCCTCGGCGTGGGTCTCTCCGACCCCCGAATCGGCCAGTTCAAACTCTGGCTGCCGTGGTGGCTCGACCTCTTCGCGGTCGGTATGGGTCTGGCCGTCCTGTCCGTGGCCATCCAGCACTTCGACTGGTCCACGCCCTTCCGACTCGATCGCCGTCGAGCTGCTGCGATCTGCTGGCTTAGCGCGTTGGGCACGTTCTGGTGGGTCGCCGCGGGTGCTGGTCTGGACCACACCACCGCCGCGATCCCCCACTCCCTCCTGTGGGGTCAGCATTACCTCTACGGTGCGACCGCACTCCTGCTCGTGCTCCCGGCCGTCTTCGGGCCGCAGGGACGCGAGACCAGCCGCATCCATTGGTTTCTCCAGACGCGCGTCATGGTGTTTCTCGGGTCGATCTCCTATGGCATCTACCTGTGGCACGAAGGCTGGATCGACCGGTACCTCCACTGGACCGATCTCACGTTCCGCGGCGTTTACTTCAGCGACACGCCGTTCGCCTGGCACACGAACCGCATCATCAGCGTGCCGTGGCTCGTGTTCTGCGTCGCGATCCTGGCGTTGACGATTGCGTCCGCGTCACTGTCGTGGTTCGGTCTCGAACGACCATTGCTGTCGCTGAAGCACCGATTCGACGGTGCCGGATCGGGGCGGGGCCACCGACCGCCGAGGAGCAGGGCCGTTCGGTGATGTCTCAGGGCGGATCCGTCGCATCGACCGGTCCCACGTACACGCCGATCGTCTCGCGATCGGCACGCGTCTGCAGCCGCGCGTATTCCTCGAACTTCGCGTTCCATCGAGCGGGCAGCGCGAGCACGCGTTGGTCGACGGCGAACACCAGCTGGCGGGAATCGAACACGGCCGCTCGCGCCGCTTCGGTCGTGAATGGTCCTCGGAGATTCGAGAACACACCGAGCTTCTCGCCGGACACGAGTCGCGGGGTCGATCGGAGACCGCTCCGAGCGAGGTAGTCGCCAACGTCGCGCTTCAGCTCGTCCAACCGACGCGCGTCGCGCGCGTCGAGACCGTTGTGAAACGCGATGCGCGTGAAGACACCGAGTGTCTTGGCTCGGGCGACGTCCCCGGAGCGGTAGAAGATCTTGACCTTGGCGTCGCGACCGTTCGTGGCACGCGTCGGTCCGAGCTGACGCGCGAGGTAGACGTCGTCGGTCACGAGTTCGATGTTGCGGCGGCGCAACTCCGCCATCAACGCACCGCTGAAGGGCTCGCCGAATCGAAGCTTCGTGAAGTCGAGCAGCAGGGGCTGGGATCGCTCCGCCGGCCCGAGCTGACGGTCCAGGTCGCGGATCGCCGGAAGCGACGCGGCTTCCAACTGCGGACCAACAGTGGCGGCATAGGTCGGGAGGTTCCACAGCGTCATCACGGCAACCAGCGCGATCGCCAGGACCCGCGCCCACCGACCAACCGCGGGAGTCCGACTCATCTGCACCAGGCCGAGCAAGATCACGAAGGTGACGAACGCGGCCATCGACCACAGGAATCGGAACTGGTGCGAAGCCACGCCGACGATGTCGACGGTGACCTTCGATGCGGTGTACCAGCTGCCTGCCAGTGCGACGAGTCCCACCGCCGCCGCGGCGAGCCCACTGGCATTCCGGCGTCGCCACGCGATCAGCCCGACGCTGACGAGGAGGAGGAGCACGAGACCGATCGCCAGCGCCGCGAGCCGGGCGCCGACGGCGCCGGTCCCGTCGACCGTCGGTGCGGTCGCGCCGTACGGCGTGCCGGCGGGCCGGAACGTGTTCGGGAATGAATCGCGTCCCCAAAAGGGTGGGTCCGCGAGGACCGTTGCGGTCATGCGAAGTGCGCCCGTACCGCCGACCACACCCTTGGGGGGATCTTGGATCTGGCGCACGAGCCGGGACATGTTGCCGTCCGAGGTGGTCACCTGCTCGATCAACGACGGAGTCCATACCACGAGCCCCACGAGGACGCCGATCACGATCCAGCGGCCGGCTCGTGTCGCGCTGGCCGCGATCGGCGGCTCGGCCTTGGCGCCAGCCTGGCGGCGGGTCCGACGAGATTGCAGCAGTCCGATGGTCAACCCCGCGACGATCAGCAGCGGCGTCAGGTAGCCGTACGTGAGGTGGGTCTGCATCAGCAAACTGCCGGCGAAAATCGCGACGGGGAGCATCGGCCAATCGGACGCGGCCACGGACCAGATCAGGAACAAGAACGCCAGGAATGGGAGCAACAAGCCGTGTGGCTGCCAGATGTCGTACAGCAGCTCGCTGCCCATGGACCACGCCAGCGTCGACGCCACGAGCATTGCCAGCGCCGTCCCGAGCAACCCGGCTCGCCGCCAACCGATCATTCCGATGGCAACCATCGCCGCCAGGTTCACGGCGGCTGCTCCCACCGCAGTACCGACCACTGAGCCGAACGCGGCGACCGGAACGCCCAGGAGATAGAAGTACAACGGCCCGGGATTGTTGAGGGGCTTCGTCGCCGCGAACGACGCAGACGACGCGGTGCCGAGCAACGGAATATGTCGGGAGAACAGGTCCTGCGCGCGGATCGCTAGGAGGCCGTCGTCGCCGATCGGCATCCAGTGATGCAGGAGCGCGCGCACCGTGGCGACAACGATCGGGAGACACGCGAACACCACCACCACGATCGCGAACGTGCGCGCGCGGCGCGTCGGATCTGGTCGTCTGCTCTCGTTCGCTGCGGTCAGGTTGCTCACTCGGCCAGGGCCTTCGGGCCGATGAAGACGGCAGACGGCTCACCGATCTGGAGCATGCGGAGAAGATGATCGCGAGTCGCGTTCGGAAGATCGGCGACGAAGGTGGCGGTGAAGATGTTCTCGTCCAAGTTCGGGACGAGATCGTCGCGGCCGGCGGCGTGTAGTTCGTCACGAGTCATCGCGCGGAGCCGGGCGAACTCGCGTCGCTCGGCCGGGCTGCGGAGGTCCGCGGTGGCGACTTCGACCGCGTCCGACTTCGCGCGCCAGACCGCGATGTCCGGGCCGACGGAGAGATGGACGACGCCGGTCGCCGCCTTCGGTCCCACGACGCGCCGATCTCGCACGATGGCTGCGTACTTCGTGGGAAATCCGGCGTGCAGCCCGGCGCGCTCGAGTTCCGAGAGCAGTCCGTACCCCGGCGCATTGATCGTGACGGGATCGACGATGGTGATCTGATAGCGCCCGCTCGGGCCGCCCCCGGGAACCGCTCCGCTCTCGATCGCACGCACCGTCGGACCGACCAGCCGCCCTAATGACGAAGACACGCGCGGCGTCGGGGGCTCGACGGTCGAGCTGTCCAACGCGAAACCGAAGAGGTACGCCAGCGCAATCACGCCGAGCACCAGGCCGGCGGCGGGATACATCGTTCTGGTCTTCGATCGAACGACCGGTGCGCGACCCCGTCCCACGAGCAGCGCGGCGGACCAGCCGATCGACACCAGCATGAGACCGTTGATGGCCCACGCCCACAGCATGAGGTAGTACCAGACGAAACCGAAGATGTTGCCGATCGACAGCGCGCCCAACGCCAAGGAAACGGCGATGACCACGTCCAACGCGATGAGCGGGTGACGTCTCCGCCGGATTGCGACCCCGACGCCCGCGAACCACACCACACACAGCGCAACGCCGGGAATGACCGAGCCGGTCGTGGCGTCCTGGCCGGCGATGAGGCGCCACGGGTTCAGATGAACCATCAGAACGCGGAGCCCGGCCCGGATGCCGATCGGAACTTCGGGCGGCGAGGTGAAGTGGTCCCAGATGATGGTGAGATTCCCGGGTGTGTGGGTGAACTGCTGCACCACGATCGGGATTGACGTCACCACCACGATCGCGAGCGAGAGCCAGATCCACCGACCGGCGCGATCCGGCCAGGACGCACGCCGCCGCCAGAAGGTCCACGCCAACCAGGCAACGGTGACCCCGCCCAGTCCGCCGACGAGGCCGAGGTAGGAGATGTGGGTCTGCAGACAGAAGAGCGCAGCGAAGGTCGTGATCGGCAGCATCGCGACGTCGTCGCACAACACCGACCACACGCCCAACGTCACGACGATGAACCACAGCATCGGCAGGTACGGATTCCACGCCTGAGTCAGGACCGACGGTCCGTAGAACCACGTGAGTGCGGCGAGCACTGCGCCCACGCCGAGGAGCAGCGTCGATCCACCTCGACGCCTCGCAATCACGAGACTCAGTCCGATCGCCATGGCGTTAACGCTGGCCGTCGCCGCTTGCAGTGCCCACGCCGAGGACCCGAAGAGCTTGTAGAAGGGAGCGAGGAGCCAGAAACTCAGTGGTCCCGGATGGCTCCCCTGCCGAGCCAACGTGCCGATTCGACCGGGGAGCCCGATGAGCGGCGGGTGCAGGGTGAAGACGTCACGAACCCGCATCTCGGTCTGGGCCAAGTCCAGGATCGGAAACCACCGGGGTTTCGCGAGTGCCACCAGCGCGACCGCGAACCCGATGACGAAGCCGGACCAGATGATGCCCACGAGCACTCGAGACGCGTGGGGTGGACGTGGCGCACCGCTTGGCGCGGAGCCCGATGTCCGTGCGGTGGCGTCGGTGCTGGTCACGTCCCGTTCGTTCGCCGTCGACGTGGACATCCGGTCCATCCTACGGGCGAATCCGACGATCTGACGAACACCCATCACGCGGAATTTGCAATCGCCACTGCTACTCTGCGCCGGATGCTTCAACGGCCTGCGCGTCACCCGCGGTCGCCGTGGTAGCTCGCCTCGAACCGATCCGGCGCCGCACCGAGAGTCTGTCGGACCGCATCGCCGCGTGGTCGCCGCGCACCAAACGCACGATCATCTTCCTGATCATCGGCCTCGCATTCGCGCTGCCATTGCGTGGTCTGCTTCGCAACCAGGGACCACCGATGGAAGAGGGCTTCATGCTCGTCTTCCCCGAGCGGGTGCTCCACGGCGACTTCCCGAACCGGGACTTCCTTCATCTGTACGGACCCGGCAGCTTGTGGGTGCTCGCCGGCTGGATGAAGGTGCTCGGAGTCACGCTCGAATCCGAGCGCCTCTTTGCTCTGCTCCAACAGGTGGGCGTGGTCACCGGCCTGTACTGGTTGGCGCGCCCGTGGGGGCGGCGGATTGCATTGCCCTGCGCGCTGTTGTCGCTGTTGTTCATTCTTCCTCCGCTGGGGCTTACCGCCCTGGCCTGGGTGGGAGGTGTTGCGCTCGGTCTGCTCGGACTCGGTTTGGTCCTCGCCGGTCGCACACGGCTGCCGAGCGCTCCGGCCGTCGCGATGCGGTACGCGTTCTGGGGCGGACTGGTCAGCGCCGCCGCGTTGTTGTTCCGGCTCGACCTGGTGGTCGCAGTATTCCTCGGCGGGCTCGCGGCCACCGCCGGCCTCAACGCAGCGTTCCGAAAACGTGTCCTCGCGGGCTTCGGTCTCGGAATGAGCGCGTACATCGTGCAGCTCGTCACCGCAGGCCCGTACAACACGTTCAAGGGCATGGTGCTCGACCCGGTGGTCTACCTCCGGGGCGGGCGGCGGCTTCCGATTCCACCGTCGTGGGACCACCTCGACGGTTTCCTCCAACGCTCGGGCGCGATCTCCCCGCCCAAGTGGCCGCTTCCCCATCTTGAGACTTCACAACAACTTTTCGTCTGGTTCTTCTTCATGATCGCCGCGGTCGCCTTCATCCCTCTCGTGGGCCGGTGGTCGGTTCGCGCGACGCCGGGCCGCCACGCGAGCCGGGTCCTGCTCTCGGCTGGTCTCTTCGGACTGGGCATGGTCTCGCAAGGGGTGCAACGCGTCGACTCCGCGCACTTCTCGTGGATCAGCTGTGTCTCGGTGGCGTTACTCCCGGTCGCCGTCTACGAGCTGGTGTCGATCAGGAGACGAAGGATCCCAGCTCCACGACCGCGAACGCTCAGTGGTCGCTTCGCGTGCGGCATCGCGATCCCGGTGGCCGTGGTCTTGCTACTCCCCCACTTCACCGCTTGGTCGTACCTGGACTTCTCGGCGCAGAGTTTCGGACGACACCGGCTCGCGTTCGAGATCGAACGCAATGGCCGTCGGTTCTATTACGGACGGGACGACGTCGCGCGTGCGGCGCGCGCGCTGCTTGCCGAAGTCCCGAAGGTGGCCAAGCCCGGTTGGCGCCTGTTCGTGGGTCCGACGGACCTGCGCAAGACGCCGTATTCGGACGCCTATCTGTACTACCTACTGCCCGAGTATCCGCCCGGGACGTACTACATCGAGATGGATCCGGGGGTCGCGAACCGCAAGGGCTCGCGGATGCCGTCCGATCTCGCGCATTCCCAGGTGGCGATTCTCTCGGGCGTGTGGACGGACTGGGCCGAGCCCAACGATTCGCGCAAGTTCGGCAGCTCCGAGTCCACGAAGGTGCTGAAACGCGACTTCTGCCTGGTCAAGAAGTTCGGGAGCCGTCCGGACGACGGGAAGCCGCTCTATGAGTTGTACGTGAAGTGCGACGCGCGGAGTGGCTCAGGCACGTGAACGCTTGCGGCGAAGCCGGTCCCGCAGACCCCACCACGTCATCAGTGCCATCTCTTCGACGATGACTGAGCCCGACATCTTCGAATAGCCGCGCACTCGGTCGGTGAACGTGATCGGGATCTCGACGATGCGAGCCCCGACCCGAGCGACCCGGTACGTGGTTTCGAGCTGGAATCCGTACCCCTTCGCTCGCGTGTGCGAAAAGTCGATCGCCTGCAACAGGTCCGCGCGGTAGGCACGAAATCCCGCCGAGGTGTCTCGAACGCCGGTGCGCAACATAAAACGGGCGTACATGTTTCCGTACTTGGAGAGCGCCAATCGACGCTTCGGCCAGTGTGGGATCGCTCCACCCGGCACGTATCGGGAGCCGATGGCAAGGTCCGCGTCACCGGCGACTGCCGCGATCAGGTCTGGCAGTACCTCGGGGTCGTGGGATAAGTCGGCATCGACCTGGCAGATCACGTCGTAACCCCGCGCGATCCCGATCGCGAAGCCCGCCCGGTACGCGGCACCGAGTCCACGCTTCTCCGGCCGACGCAGAACGTCGATCTGTCCGAGCTCGATACCCACCCGTTCCGCGATGTCCGCAGTGCCGTCGGGACTGTTGTCGTCGAGCACCAAGATGTCGGCGTCCGGGACGGCCGCACGCGCTCGCCGCAGGAACTCTTCGATGTTCTCCGCTTCGATATAGGTCGGCGTACAGATTTGGACGCGCACTACGCCTCACCTTCACGGCGTCGTTGCGCGGCCGCTTCGATTGAATCACGGGACAGCACGGGTGCGTCCCGGCCGGTGCCACGCTCCGCACCGACGCGATCATCATCCGAACGCTCGATGGACTCTTCGTGGTATTCGTCCTCGACGTTCACGGTCCACACGTCGTGATGGGCGCCCAGGATGTTCTCGACCGACAACATCGCCGTCAGCATCGAGTGATCCTGGTTGTTGTACTTGTGCATCCCGTTGCGACCGGTCGGCATCACGTTCGGTGCGTGCTCGGCGATCCATGCCCGCAAGACCGCAACGTTGTCCTGATAGTGCTCGTCGTAGACCGGATACGCCTTCGGCATGCGCACCGCGTAACCGGCCTCGACCTTCGAGCTATCCGCCAGGCCGAGGTGCTGGAGTTCACGCTTCGCCTGCGCGATCAGATCCTCGTCGGACTTGGTCCACATGTCGTCGCCTTCGTTCACGAAGAACTCGAGTCCCAGACAGGTGCGTCCCTCCTTCACGAGGTACGGAGACCACGAACCGAAGTTCTGGATGCGCCCGACCTTCACTGCCGGATCGTGGATGTAGATCCAGTTGTCCGGGAACGAGTACTCCTGCGGGACGACCAACGCCACGGTCATGAAGTCTCGGTAGGTCAGGCCCTCCGCGGCGGCCCTGACCTCGGGTGGGACGGGGGGATCCATCGCCCTGATCAACGAACGGAACGGCATCGACGAGATGACCGAATCGCAGGGATAGGTCCGCTCCACGCCGTCGTGGATCGCAGTGACCTCGTACGCAGCACCGTCACGGTGTGAGATCCGCACGACCTTGGTGTCGTAGACCAGTGTGCTGCCGGCCCCAGTGACGATCTCGGCGCACTTCTCCCACATCTGACCGGGGCCGTACTTCGGGTAGTTGAAAGATTCGATGAGCGAGGTCACCTGCTCGCCCTTGGAACGCCGCGCCTTGACCCACCTCGGGGTCATGCCATCGGTGATCGCGGTCATCAGTGACATGCCCTTGGAGCGCTGCGCGCCGAAGTCAGCGGACATCTCCCGAGTGGGAATGCCCCAGACTTTTTCGTTGTAACGGCGGAAGAAATGTTCGTACAGCCGCCATCCGAACTGGCTCACGTAGAAGCCCTCGAGGTTGCTCGTGTCCTTCGGTGGCCTGACCTTCGCCCAGCCGTACGAACTCACGCAGCGCACAGCTTCGACGGGACCGAGGTTCCTCAAGGCGTTGATCGGCTTTAGTGGGTAGTCGTAGAGCTTTCCGCGATACAGGATGCGAGACATGCGGGGCCGCTGAAGGAACTCGTCCGCGCCGAGGATCTCGAACCACAGGTCGTCGACTTCTTTGACCTTGGTGAAGAACCGGTGGCCGCCGATGTCGAACCGCCAGCCGTCGCGTTCGACGGTGCGGCTGATTCCTCCGACGATGTCGTCGGCCTCAAGGATCGTGGCCGTGTGTCCGAGCTTCGAGAGTTGGTAGGCAGCAGTCAGACCAGCCGGACCCGCACCGATGATGACGACGGCCGTCGGCTCCGCAGCGCCGCCCGTCAAGTTGTCCACCATCGACTCCAAACCCTTCCGAAGAACCGGATGACTCTACTCCAGGCTCGAGCGCCTTCCCGCCTCCGTCGCCGCTGAATCAGGCGGCAGGAAACTGCAGCAAGCCCATGAATTCGTAGATCGATTCGTCAGCCGTGACCCGATCAATCACGCCCGGGCGCTGGGCGGCAATCGAGTTCAACATTGACTCGCATTGTCCTTTCAACGTCTTGTAGCGCGGCGCCCAGACCGCCCAGACGGCGTGTCCGGCTGCCGCTTTCAGCACCCGGTCGGCAAACTGCTTCGGCTGCGCCCGGCTGTTGCGATCCGCGTAGTCGACCCAATCGACCAACTTCGGTCCTGCGAACGTCGGGTAGACGACTTCACGGACGCCGGCCGATCGGTTGATCAGCCGGTCACCATCAGGTCCGAGTTGGTCAGGACAGAAGACCACGACGTCGCCGGGTTTGGCTTCGGCGTTCACGATTCCGATGACCTGGGACGATTGCGTTCGGTTCGTGTGGGCGTTGCGCACTCCGCCGAGGAACCCGATGGCCACGATGAACACCAACACGCCGATCCGGATCCGGTGATCGGTGATGACCAGGATCCCCGCCGCAACCGCCAGCGCGAAGAGCGGGTACATCACGGCGGCGTAACGAGCCTGGAAACCGGTCCCCCCGAGGTACGAAGCGACGAGGCCGAGCATCAGCGTGGCGGCGCCGACGAACCACTCCCACCGGACACCCGGGACCGTGCGCAGGTCGACCGAGATCTGGTACCGCCCGGCCGCGCGTCCCGCCAGCGCCAGCAGCGCCAACACGAAGGCGACCGGGATGACCGACCAGCCTTCGACGGTCTTGCCGCCGACGAAATCGATGATGCCGAGCGCAGCCGCGGTGGGAGGAGTGGCGGGGGTATCCCACGGCGTGCCCGTGTGCGCCAACTGGTAGAGGAAGTCGGAGATCCATGGGAGGAACAGCAACCCCCCGGCGACCATCGCGAGCAGCACTATCCGCGGTTGACGTCGTTCGAGCTCCGGTGCCCTCCACGCCCGCAGCACCATCATCACACCGACCACGGCGAGGAGGAACAGCGACCAGTACTGGGTGTACAGCAGCGCCGCGGTCGTCAGGGCGACGGCGGCGAAGCGGCCGATCGACGGGCCCTGCTCGATCATTCGCTGAACCGCTAAGTACCCGAAGAGCACGAGCACCATGGCCAGCATGTACATCCGGGCTTCGGTGGAGTACCGAATCGCGTAGGGCGACGACGCCACGACGAGGACCGCCGCCCACGCCGACCACCGCCGTTCTCGGTCGTCAGCACCGAATCGCAATCCAGCGACGTAACTCAATCCGATCAGGACCAGACCGAGGACACCGGACAGCGCCCGCACCGCGACGTCACCGGAGCCGAACACCTGGATCCAACCGTGGAGCAGGACGTAGTACAACGGCGGCGCACCGTCCTGGCGCAGCGCATGTTGGAGTTCCGACAGCGGCAGCTTGGCGATATTGACCGTGAGTGCTTCGTCGAGCCAGAGGTCCGAAGTGGTCAGGAACCGGAAGACGATCGCGACGACGAGAACAGCCGCAAGGGCCGCGGGAACGAGCAGCCGAGCGGGACCCGTCGCTCGAGCGGACGACGGGGCGTGTGTCGGGGCGGCAGGAGAGACCTTCATGAGAAGGGCGACACGTTACCGGCGCCAGTTCGGGCGACGGTGCACCGATGGGCTCAGCGGTACTCCCACCACTGGATCTCGACCATCATCGGCAGGAGATACCGCACGTAGATCGACGTGATCGCCAGCATCCCGTGGCCTTCGGTCTTCTTGTCGATGATGTCCACTCGCGAGTCTCGCTCCCGCCACGCTTGTGCGCCGCTGAGCACGGCATCGAGCTCGGACTCGGTCGCCACGCTGAGTCCGAAGTGGTCGAGCCGCGGACAGGTCATCGGCGGATCGTCGGCGATCAGGAACACGAACTGCTCGATGGTATGGACGCTGAAGACCAGTTTCTGACCGTCGACGGTCTCGGTCGGGAGTTCGTGCCACCCGAAGACATCTCCGTAGAACGCACCCAGCTCGGCCCGGCCTGCCGGCTCGAGCAGCTCAGCTTCGACGCTCATGGCGACGTGGTTGAACCGCGGTGGTCGAACCAAGGACTCGGTCACGTCAGGTCCTCCCGTGACTCGGCGCGATGACCACCTTGGCCGGTATTTCCCCCGCAGCCAATCGACCGATGGCGTCACGGAGGCCTTCCAGACCAACGTCGTCCGGCTCGATCAGCAGATCGGTCGGGAAGTCCGGCGCGGCGAGGAGTGTCAACGCGGCTTCGAAGCCGTCCGCGTCGTAACAGAACGAGCCGGTGATCACCAGCTCGTTGAGGATGATCCGATTCGGGTCGAAGCGAGGTGGCGTGATCCCTGCACCAACCAGCACGAGCCGACCGGTGCGAGCAAGTTGACCCAGACACTGCTCCATCGCCACCGCATGGCCCGAACATTCAAGCGCAGCCTGGAACGGACGGCCCACGATCTCGTCGGGCATGGACGGAGTGGCGAGCGTCTCCGGTTCGATCACAGTCGCGCCGAGGCGCTCGCACAACGCCCGCCGAGCCGGCGAGGGCTCGCTCACCACGACGTCGGTGATGCCGCGATGGATCAGGGCGGCGGCGCTCAGCGCGCCGATCGGACCTCCGCCGGTGATGAGGACGCGGTCGCCGGGTTGGATTTCGGCCAGGGTGATGCCGTGCAACGCGACGGTGAGTGGTTCGGTCAGCGCCGCCTCCCGCAGTGTCAGCCCCTCAGGAAGCCGCAACAATTCAGCTTCCGGAACGCGCACGTACTCAGCGAACGCACCCTGACCGTCGCCTCCGCCCACGGCGGCCCGACCGTTGCAGAGATTCGGCCGGCCGGCGACGCAGTACTCGCAGGTGCCGCAGCGCAACGCCGGTCCTCCCACCACCGAGTCGCCGACGGTCCATCGGGTGACGTCGTCGCCGAGGGCCACCACCGTGCCGCTGTACTCGTGGCCGTGGACCCGGTTCGGCGCGGACCAACCTTCGAGCACGAAGTGGATATCGGAGCCACACACACCGCAGTGGCTGATCTTGAGCAGCACGTCGGCCGGCCCGATCTCCGGCGTCGGGTAGTCCTCGACCACGATGTTCTGTTTGCCCTTGTAGACCGCGGCCCGCATCCGTGACGGAATCATCGGTGCAGCGTGCCCGGACCTGACCCAGCCGTCAACCAGAGCTCGGAGTGTCGTTCGACGGCAGGAGTCGACGGAGCCGAACAATCCGAGCATCGTCGGCTCCGAGCAGATCGACCAACCAGCCGAGGGCCGAATGCAGATCGGCGGTTCCGGCCTCGGCCATGGCCTCGATGTCGGCCCAGTCCTTGGTGCGATCGAAGAACGCCTTGAACACCAGCAGTTCGGTCGCGCCGAGGATCGGGATGGTGATGCCGGCAAACGGGACCCGCTCGACGTGGAGGTGCGCGACATCGTGAAAGCTGTGGGTCGTGAAGAACAGATCGATCGGGGTGTCGTCCCAGAACACCCGGATCTGGCCGTCACGTTCGCCCCGAGCCAGATCGTCGCGGTCCCAGGACACTCCGGGCGGGAGCGCCGTGAACACGCTCTCGATGTCCGGTCCGGCGACAAACGCGTTGACATCGATGTCACGCGTACCCCGTGGCTCTGCGGCGTGGAAGGCGAGCGCGAGCGCTCCCCCAAATGCATGAGGAACCCGGGCTTCCGCGAGCGCCGCTTCGAGCGCCACGATTCGCTGGACCAGTGAGGTCACGGGCGCGACCGGACCCAACCGAAGCGCGGGTACGGGAGCGTGCGAGAAGGCGCGCGGTGCGGGAGCGCATCGGCGAGTCCCAGCACTTGCTCCAAGCGCTGCGCTGCGAGCGCGGCGTCCGGGCGCGCTGGGGTCCCGAGTCGCACCGAGGCCTCGGAGCCGGCTGCGTGGAGAATCCGGTTCAAGGTCTCGACGGAGGGGTCTCGTGTGCCCTGTTCGTAGGTGACAATCGCCGCCGGCGAGGTCTTCGCTCGCCTCGCGAGTTCCCGCTTCGACAGTCCCGCGCGCCGACGAGCTGCGCTGATCATCGTGGCTGAATCCATCTCCGGATGTTATCGGATCCGATAACACCAATCAATCTGGGGTGGCTCGCCACCAATAGCCAGCCATCAACTCCGTGGCCCACGTGGGTTGTCGGATCTCACCCCCTGGTCCGAACTCGGCGAGGTACGGCTTCACGTCGATCACCGGCGTCCCATCCACGGCATCCAGGCCCGAGACCTCGATCGCAGCGCCGTCCACTCGCACCAGGTTGCACACCGTGCTGCCGATGCGGTTCGGTCGATCCTTGGCTCGCTGGGCGAAAATCCCGACGAGCGGCCAGCCCTCACGGCCACGTGGGTGTCTCGCCCCTCGACACACGGCGTCCGGATCCACCTGATCGAACACGAAGAGGACCTCAACGTGTGAACACGCGTCGAGTCCGGCGAATGCTTCGGGTCCAAACTGTTCTCCGTCCAACTCGATACGGCTGAGCACGCTCCCCCACGCGTCGTCTTCGACCTCACCGCGGCCGCCGCGCACCCATCCGATCGCTCGCATCTCGAATCGACTCATCGCCGCACACTGCCAGGTGGGCACACCCACCCGTCGATCAGGAAGCCGCGTAGCGCTTCCAGATTTGGGCTCGCTCGGCGCCAGTCAGGTCTTCGGGGGCGCGCTCAGGAAACATTGACGAACGTCCGGCGCGGATCTTTGCGGCCCGGTCCAGGATCGTGCGGTCGAAGCGAACGACCTCGTCAGCCGGGATCGGGTCTCCGGTGTCATCGAGGCTTTCCCACGAGAACGCCCCGAACTCCGCTGCGGCAACGGCGTAGGCACGCAGTGCTGACGGGGGCATCGTTGCGGTCACGAGACCGGCCTGACGCGTGACCCACGTGTCCCAATCGTCTGCGCTCCACGCCGGCACGTCGGGCTCGTCTCGTTCCTTGGCGCCAAAGGATTCCGGATTGGTGAGCGCACGATCCAGTCCGGCCGTCCTGAGCTTCAACGTCCCGTCCGACTCGGAGGCGAGCGGGAGATGGCCCCGCAAACCGTCGAGCATCTCCGGCGAGGGGCTTCCGAGGTCTGCGTTCACCCACACAACCGGGCGGGACGACTCACCGGTGTCGGGGTTCGGAACCATGACCGGGAGGTCGAAGAGCAGCGCAGTGCGTTCGTTGTGCTGGAACGCGAGCGCCCAGAGCGCATGCGCCAAGAACTCCATGCTCGCCACCGACCCGAGCACCTGCACCGAGTCACTGACCACACCGGTCGAGAACCGATGCGGGTCACCCGGCCGGGGCGTGAGAAGCGTCCACATGCCGGCGTCGAGGTACACCGAGCGGCGATGGAGGCGAATCGATGAACCGGACTGCATGCGCCTCAGGATGACAGACGAGGTCCGGCCGGCCCGCACGGTTCGTCCGGGACCGCGATCCGAAGGCGTGAGTAGACGAGCTCGGCGCCGTCGCGCGCTACGGCGCCGAAACCGGTCCGTTCGAACAGACGACGGGCTCGGTCGTGAGCTTCCGGCACCACTGCGATGACACGCTCGAAGCGGTGCGCGTCCAGCAACTGATCGACGAGCCGGCCCAGGACCTCGGACGCGTAGCCCAGGCCACGGACGCCCTCGACCACGGCGATCCTCACCTCGGCGGTCGGCTCAGACGGCTCGATCCTCACGATCACTTCGCCGACGATCACCGCGTCCGCACGGCGTGACACCCGAAGCGACGTGCTCGAGTCGCGTGGAAAGGGGGATTCCGTCGGTTGCGCGAGTTCGACCGTGAGGCGATGCGTGACGATCGGCCACGCGGGCGCCACCGAACTGACCGTCGGGTCAGGACGCCCGAGGAGGCTTCTTCGAGTTTCGGGTTCGGCCGCGCTGGGCGGCGTCGAGCACCACCTTGCGGAGGCGGACACTCGAAGGGGTGACCTCAACGCACTCGTCGTCGGCGACGAACTCCAACGCTTGCTCGAGCGACATCAACCGCGGCGGAGTCAGGCGAACGGTGTCATCCGAACCCGAGGCTCGCATGTTGGTGAGCTTCTTCTCACGCGTCGGGTTCACGTCCATCTCTTCCGATCGCGACGATTCACCCACGATCATTCCTTCGTACACCTCGACGCCCGGACCGACGAGCATCTCGCCGCGCTCTTGGAGGCTGAAGAGTGAATAGGCCATGGTCATGCCCCGCCGGTCGGCGACCATCGAACCGTTCGGACGACCCCGCAGCTCACCGAACCACGGCGCGTAGCCGTCGAACACGTGATGCAAGATCCCCGTGCCGCGAGTCTCGGTCATGAACTCGGTGCGGAACCCGACGAGGCCGCGAGCGGGAACGAGGTATTCGAGCCGAACCCACCCGGTCCCGTGGTTGATCATCTGCTCCATGCGACCCTTGCGTACTGCGAGGAGCTGCGTGACCGCGCCGAGATACTCCTCCGGGACGTCAACCGACGCGCGCTCCACCGGTTCGTGGATCTTGCCGTCGATCTCGCGGGTGACCACCTGAGGCTTGCCCACGGTGAGCTCGAAACCTTCACGCCGCATCTGCTCGACCAACACTGCGAGCTGGAGCTCGCCGCGGCCTTGCACCTCCCATGCGTCGGGACGCTCGGTAGGGACTACGCGGATCGCCACGTTGCCAACCAGTTCGGCGTCGAGCCGGTTCTTCAACAGCCGTGCCGTGAGCTTCGTGCCGTCGTTGCCGGCGACGGGCGAGGTGTTGATACCGATGGTCATCGCGAGGCTCGGCTCGTCGATGGTCATGGCCGGCAACGCCACCGGGTCCTCGGGATCCGCCAGCGTCTCGCCGATCGTGACATCGGGCAGGCCGGCGATCGCGATGATCTCTCCGGGTCCTGCCTCGGCCGCGTCCAGCCGCTCCAAGGACTCGGTGATGTAGAGCTCGGTGATGCGCACTCGTTCGATCGTGCCGTCGACGCGACACCACGCCACGTTCTGACCCTTCGCGATCCGACCTTCTTGCACGCGACACAGCGCGAGGCGTCCGACGTACGGCGACGCGTCCAGGTTGGTGACCAGCGCCTGGAGCGGTGCACCCTCGGTGTAGGTCGGCGCAGGAATGCGATCGAGCAACAGCTCGAACAGCGGCTTGAGGTCACTGCCTTCGACCTCGACGTCCATGCTCGCCCACCCGGCGCGTGCATTCGTGTACACGATCGGGAAGTCGATCTGTTCTTCGTTGGCGTCGAGATCGAGGAAGAGTTCGTACACCTCGTCGACGACTTCGGAGATGCGCGCGTCCGGACGGTCGACCTTGTTGATCACCAGGATCACCGGCAGGTTGGATTCGAGCGCCTTGCGCAGCACGAAACGCGTCTGAGGCAGCGGACCTTCACTCGCATCGACGAGCAGGAGCACGCCGTCCACCATGGTCAAACCACGCTCGACCTCGCCGCCGAAGTCCGCGTGACCCGGGGTGTCGATGATGTTGATCTTCACGCCGCCGTACCGCACCGCGGCGTTCTTGGCGAGGATCGTGATGCCCTTCTCACGCTCGAGGTCGTTCGAGTCCATGACTCGATCGTTCACGTCCTGGTTGGCGCGGAACACGCCGGTCTGCCAGAGCATGGCGTCGACAAGGGTGGTCTTGCCGTGGTCGACGTGGGCGATGATGGCGACATTGCGCAGATCATCTCGACGGGCGCGCGCGGACATAGAAACAATTCTCCGTAGAAGGGGAGCCCAAGTGTACTGGTGTTCGGAGCTGCCCCCCGACTCGCGACGCTCCCACCAGCACTAACGTCGACTCACTCGAGCAAGAGGGGAAACAGGAGCGAAGCGGGACAAGGTCCGCGGCTCGTCCGATACGCCAGCGAAGCGTGGCCCGAGCGGCCCGCTCCGAAGGAGCAAGAGCGGGAATATGGCAGATTTGGTGGTTCGTGGGGGGACGGTCGTCGACGGGACAGGAGCGCCGGGGTATCTCGCCGACGTCGCCGTCACAGGTGGGCGCATCAGCGGCATCGGGACTCGGCTTGACGGGCACACCGTCTTGGACGCCAGCGACCAGGTCGTGAGCCCCGGGTTCGTCGACATTCATTCCCACTACGACGCGCAGGTGTTCTGGGATCCGGCGCTGACGCCGTCGAGCTTCCACGGCGTCACCTCGGTCGTCGCCGGGAACTGTGGGTTCTCGATCGCGCCCTGCCGGCCCGAACACCGCGATCTCCTGGCACGCACCTTGCAGCACGTGGAGGATATGAACCTCGACACTCTGGCTGCCGGAATCCCGTGGGATTTCGAGACCTTCCCTGAGTACCTCGATTCGGTGTCCCGTCACGGCACGGCCCTGAACTTCGCGGTCTACGTCGGCCACACCGCGCTCCGACTCTTCGTCATGGGTGAGGCCGGCTACGACCGCGATCCCACCGACGACGAACTGCGCGCGATGCAGGGTGTGGTGCACGAGGCGATGCAAGCGGGCGCGATCGGCTTCGCGACGAGTTCATCACCGACGCACAGTGGTGACGGCGGCCGACCGGTTCCGAGCCGCCGCGCTGACCTCGTGGAACTCGAAGCGCTCCTCCAACCGTTGCGTGATCTCGACAAGGGGGTGGCCGCGCTCCTGCCCGGGGAGAAGATCAAACACGCGGACGTCTACGGCTTGCAAGCGCGCATCGGCCGCCCGCTCACCTGGACCGCGCTCCTCACCGTCAAGGGCTATCCCTGGCATGAGGGGATCATCAGCGACAACAACGCCGCGCGCGCCAACGGTGGTCAGGTGTGGCCGCAGATCTCGGTCCGGGAACTCGCGTTCCAGATGAACCTCCGAGAACCGTTCACGTTCAACATGGCGCCGGCGTTCGCGGCGTTGATGAACGCGCCGATCGAGACCCGTCTCGAGGCGTACGCGGACCCGGAGTGGCGACGCGTCGCATTGGACGACCTCGACACCAAGACGATGATTCGGCCCAACTGGGAGGCACTGGAGCTCGCCGAGTCCGCCAAGCATCCTGACCTCGTGGGCCGGCGGGTGGTCGATCTCGCGAAGGAACGAGGGTGCACACCGTTCGACGTGATGCTTGACCTCGCCCTCGACGACGACCTCGAACCACGGTTTCGGAGCGTGCTCGCGAACAACGATCCCGACGCCATCGCGTGGTTGCTCCAGCAGGAAGGCTGTCTCCTTGGGCTCGCCGACTCGGGTGCGCACGTCAGCCAACTCTGCGACGCCTGCCTCCCCACTGATCTGCTCGGAAACTGGGTGCGCGAGAAGGAAGTCATCTCCCTCGAACGCGCGATCCACAAGCTCACTGCCGAGCCGGCCGGGGTCTACGGCATCGACGATCCCGTGGGGGGTCGGGGTCGACTCGAAATGGGGATGGCTGCGGACATCACGGTCTTCGATCCCGCGACCGTCGCGCCCGGACCACTCCGCCGGGTTCGGGACTTCCCCGCCGATGGTGAACGACTCACCGCCGACCAACCAAGCGGCATGACCCACACGGTGGTGAACGGCGTTCCGATCCGTGTCAACGGCGCGCCCGCGACCGACGGCCTCGCCCGGAACCCTGGAGTCGTCCTCAGGAGTTAGCGGACAGCATCCGGCCCCCACGTCGCCGACGTCAGGTCGCCGGACATTCCAATCGGACTCGACCACGCACTTCGTACAACGTGGCGCGCCGGGTGTGGGCCACTCGGTGGAGTCCAGGAGCGTCGAACCACTTCGCGTCCGGGCGTTCGACGGGAACGAACTCGCCCCCGTCGATGACGTAGCGCGGTGCCGCCCGGCGGAGCGCCCGCTCCCAGTCGTGGCAGCGCTCGACCGCACCGTTGCCGTTCCCACTCCCCGGTGGCGGTTCAAGCACGACGACATCGTTCGCGAAGGACGGACCGAGGAACGGATAGAACTGGATCGTCGCGAACGCAACAACGAGGCCGGGCCTGTGCCCGCTGAGATACTCATCGATGGGATCAAGTCGCAGGCCCGCGCCGACCGCGTACCGGTGCGTCGAGAAATCTCGTTGCACGAAGAACCCGCCCAGGACCATGACGAACAGCACCGGGGCGACGAGCGTGTACCGAGCCAGCCGTCCGCCAACGCGACCGAAGCCGATCACTGCGCCAACGACGAGGACGACGACGACTGCGAGGAAACGATCGTCGTATCGCCATGCCGCGAACCGATCGACATTCGGGGCGCCGGCATTCATCACGATCACCACGAGCGCCGCGAAAGAGATCGCGCAGCGCATGAGAACTCCTCGACGTTCAAGCCGCAGCGCGATTGGGAGCATCACCAGACCGAGCAGCAACGCGGGACTCGCGTACCGCGCCGTAGCCGCGAAGACTGCGCCACCGAGTTCCATCGTGAACGGCATCACCACGTACCCGATCCCTGCCGCGACCGTGACGGCGCCGGCGACGCGTTCGGCCCCCGATCGCCGTCGGCCGAACATCGCGAGCGCACCGATGCCGGGAGCGGCAGTCAGGAGCGGCCAGGCGCGCCCGAAGGCCTGATGAAGCCCTGGTCGCCAAATCCGGTCCCAGATGCCGCCCTCGAAGAGGTGGTCCGCGATCGACGCGTTGTCCGTGAGGCGCGAGCGATTCGGGAGGTGGAGCGGTCCCAAGTGCAGGTCGTACCAGGGCAGCGGATTGTCGGCCCTGACCCAGTTGCGCAGGAACCAGAACGCGCCGAAGGCGGCGAGCGGCACCAGCCACGCGATCACGAGTCGTAGGTTCCGACGCCGCATCGCCACCGCGACGATGGCGACCGTCAGCACGGCCAACGGGAACGCAACGGTGAGCTTCGTTCCGACGGACAGCGCCGCGGCGATCCCGGCCAGTGCCAGCGGCGCGGGTTGGAGGCCACCCTCGATGATCAGCGCGATGGCGACGAGCAGGAACGTCGCGCACAGAAAGTCGTTGGTGCCTTGACCGGGGTGGGTCCCGACGACCGCCGGCAATCCCATCACCACGACCGACGCGGTGACGCACACGGCTCCGAGTCCGCGGCGGCGACCGATGCAATAGGCCGCGAGAACAGCAAGCGACGCGAACACGAGGTTCAGCGTGGGCGAAAGCAGATCGCGATCGAACGGGAAGAACGCGAGCGCGTGGTACATCTGGCTGTTCGCAGGAAAGTAGCCCTGTGCCGACGCGCCGATGTCGGGGAAGATGTCGAGCCGACCCACCTGGACGAAACGGGCGGCGAAGACGCCGTGGTACCAGAGGGTGTCGCCTTCGGTCATGCCATGGCCGAGTGCCCACGCCGTGTGACTGACCCACTGCGCGCCGACGATCATTACCGCGAGAACCCCAACCCATCGCTCGATCGCCCGGCTCCGCAGCGTCGCGTCCGACCCCGACGAGGGCACCGCCGGGCCTGCCCGCCGAGCCAACCCGCGGACGGCGACGCTCACCCCGATCAGGCCAAGCGCCAGCGGCCACCCTGAGAACACGTGGAGCCCACCCAAAACGAAGCTCGTACCGGTGACGATCGCGAGGACGATGACCGCTTCCACGAGCCGCGCCGGGGCGCGGTCCCATCCGACGAGTGCGCGTCGTGCCGCGACCGCCGCCACCACGACCGCGCCACCGACGCTGAGGATGACGAGCCAGCCGAAGAGGTACTGCCCGAACGAGAGCGGTTCACGACCGAAACGCGCGGCCGCGCCGACGACGAGAGAGGCCAGCACCGACACAATCGATCAGGGTAACGATCTCCACCGGGAGCGCCGGGCCCAGGCGGTCGGGTGAACGGGGGCGGGGATGGCAAGATCGGCCCGTGATCGCGCCGAACGAGCCCCGTCGCTCCACCTGGTGGGTGATCTTCACCCTCTTTCTCGTGGGACTGCTCGCCTGGACGGTGGCGACACCGTTGATGGCCGCGCCGGACGAAGGTGCCCATGCGGTCCGAGCCGCGGCGGTCGCACGGGGGCAGCTCGACGGGCCGCACCGCACGTTCATCATCCAGAACTGGGTCCTCGACGTCCCCGAGGCCTACGCCCATGCGCCCGCGGCGCTGTGTTTCGTTCGCTCGCCAGCCGTTCGAGCCACGACGCCGGCCCGAGCGTTGACCCCGCGCTGCGTGCCGTCCTTTCGCGGATCTGATCGGCTGGTCAAGAGTCTCACCTACGAGTTCCGTGGCACGCCGCACCTCTACGGTCTGCTCGGACTTCCGTCGCTGGTCTGGCCAGACCGCGTGAGCATGTACCTCATGCGGGTCATCAACGCGCTGGTATGCGCAGCGTTCCTTGCGAGCGCGTGCGTCTCGGCCCTTCGCCGACCCCGGCGCCGCCTCGCCGTCGTTGGGGTGCTCGCGGCTGCGACCCCGGGCGTCTGGTATCTCGGCGGCATCATCAACCCGAACGGCATAGAGATCGCAGCCGCGATTTCACTCTGGGCGACGCTCCTCGCACTTGCGGCGAACGACTCGGTGGAATCGGATCTCCGTCTCGTCCATCGCGCCGGCGTGGCCGCATTCGCGCTGGTGAGCATTCGCGGGCTCGGCCCGGGCTGGGTGATTGCCGCGGTCGTGATGTGCACGATCCTCGCCGAGCCCGGGCGCATGCGCGCACTCACCGGGCTCCGAGCGACGAAGGTCTGGGCGGCGCTGGTCGTGCTGAGTACGGCGCTGACCGCGGCGTGGGTGATCCACTCGCCGCTCGGAGATCAGATGCGGCATCCGGCGATCGGCTTGCGCGACGCAATCGCGGGACTTCCGACGATCGCCCGGCAATCGGTCGGCGTCTTCGGCACGGACTACATGCCACTCCCCCGAGCGCTCGACATCGGTTGGGGCGTCGTCGTCCTCGCCGCGGTGGTCGTCGGATTCATCTTCGCCACGAACCGCCAGCGAATCGCGCTGCTCGGCACGATCGTCGCGTCGACCGTCCTTCCGATCACTACGGACGGTTTCAACTTCCCGTACATCGGGTTCCCGTGGCAGGGCCGGTACGGCCTCCCACTCACCGTTGGCGTCGTAGTGATTGCATTGGGGGTGATTCCGAGTTCCACCCGACGGGTTCGATGGGGCGGTGTCGTCGTCGGCTCGACGTTGCTACTCGGACAGGTCGGTGCATTCCTTGCGATCGGTCGGCGACTGGCCATGGGTCGGCCCCGCGGCGCGAACATCTTCGACTACGTGTCGAACCCGCTCTGGAATCCGCCGATTTCGAACGGGGTCCTCCTAGCCGTGGCGGTCGCGGTTGCCGTCGGCCTCGGGATAGCGCTGCTCCGACCGTTGATTCAACCGCCGACGGGACCCGGGGCGCTCCAGCCCGTCCTCTGAACGCCGCACCCGGGGGTGGAACCAGACTCGGAACGGGCGCTGCGAGGGCACGGCTATCGTCCCCCGATGGATCGCTGGGTGAACAACGACCAGCAAGCGCATTGGGATAAGCGGACCTTCTATCGCGACGCTCGCGACCGCGCGGCCGAGGCATTTGCGGTCCCGAAGATGGATTGGTTCTGCGATCAGCTCGGAATCGGCGAGGACGCCTCCGTGCTGGACGTCGGTGCCGGAACCGGAATGTTCACGTACTGGTGGTCCCAGCGCGCCAAGACGGTGACCGGACTCGAGCTGTCCGAGAACATGATCGAACGCAGCCCCGTCGCCGAGCTGATGCAGGTCGGGAACGCCTACGAGTTGCCGTTCGCCGACGACAGCTACGACCTCGTATTCGCCGGCAACCTCCTCCATCACCTCGATCGGCCGGTGGATGCACTCCGAGAGATGGGCCGGGTCGCCCGTGCCGGAGTGGCGATCTGCGAACCGAACCGCAACCACCCCCCGATGGCCGCGTTCGCGGCGCTCTCGAGTGTGTGTCGTGGAATCTTGCACTACTCCCGACGCACGCTCGCCGAGCTCGCACAGGAAGCCGGCCTGCACGTGGAGGGCGTCCGCCTGCATGGCTACATCTATGAGAACCGTTCGCCGGACGCATCGGTTCCGATCGCCAGCAAGCTGGAAACGATCCTGCCCGGCGGCGCGTACATCCTGCTCGCCGCCCGCCCCTGAAGTACCGCCGGCGCGACGGTTCCGTCAGAGCGGGCGCGAGAGTTCGAACAGGTACTGGTAGGCGAACAGGGTGGGCCGAAGCGCAACGCCGACCCCGTCGGCGAGCGCCAGCGTTCGTGACCGCTCGGCGTCGAGTGGCAGTCCGACGACCTCGCGCCGGCGCAACTCGAAGCCGGCCATTTTCAAGATCCGTTCCGCGTCCGGACCGGTGAAGAAGCGGAGCTGAGCTGCGTCCAACAAGCCGCGGGTGTCGTAGGACCACCGGCCCGTGACGACGCGTGCACGTGGATACCAGTGGGCGAAGTTCGGGACACTCGTGAGCAACCGGCCCCCGGGCACGAGCGCGTCCCGCAGGCGCGCGAGGAACGCATCAGTATCCCGGACCCGCCCGATTGCGTCCACCGCAACGATGGCGTCGAAGTCACCGACCCCGGGCGCCAAGACACCATCGAGGTCAGCGACGATCACGCCGGGGTCATCGGGCTCGGGCTCATCGGGGCGAGTCGATCCCGCGGGTCCATCCGGGACAGGGTCGACGATCGCGATGACGTCATGGCCCATTCCCCGGATCTCTGGGGCGATAAGCCTCGCCGCCGCGCCCACCACGAGTACGCGACCCGCTTCGAGTCCCGACAGCCACGCGAGCATCCGACCGGTGGCGGTGTCTGCGCCGGACTTCGGTTCGTAGAGACTCGACGCGAAGGCGGTGTCGCCCTTGCCGATGCCGATCTTGTGGGCTCGGTAGCGAAGGACGTCCTTCACGATGTCCTTCGCGTACCGCGGTCCGTTGACGTAGGAGATCTCGTCGCCGTAGTAGGTGGGCATCGGGATCTCCATGATCCGTTTCCCGGCCTCGTGGAACTGAATGATGATCTCGGTGTCGAAGTCGTACTCGTTGCTGTTGCGCTGGAATGGCACATCCCTGAGCGCGGCCACCGAATACGCCCGATATCCGCTGTGCCATTCGCTCAGGTCGGTGCCGGCGAGGCGGTTCTCGATGGTCGAGAGCACCTTGTTGCCGATGACCTTGTACATCGGCATCCCGCCCTTGCGGGCACCGCCGGGGGTCATCATGCGAGAACCGAACACGGCGTCCGCATCCCCACGCTCAAGAGGGGCGACGATCTCGGGGAGCATCTCGGGCGAGTACTGACCGTCGGCGTGGAGTAGAACGACGATGTCCAGTTCGTGCGCGATCGCCCACTCGTAACCGATCTTCTGGTTGCCGCCGTACCCGACGTTCTTCGGATTCCTGAGCACCTCGAGCGGCAGCTTGCGACCGTCGACCTGCTTGTACCCGAGCCCGACGAGATAGGTCTGGTCCTCCGACGCGTTGTCACAGATCAAGATCTGGGTGATGCGCGGAATGAAGTCTCGAGGGATGCGGTCCAGCACCTTGGCCAGGGTTGATGCGGCGTTGTACGCCACGACGATGATGCCAATGCGTTTCGCAGCCACCGGTTCAGGGTACCGCTCGATGTGGAGCAATCCGCGATCTCCTGGCGGGGTTCAGTCACCGAACGCACACGGCATGGTGCGTTCCCGGTTCTCTCACCCGCGGTCGGCGTGCCGACCTTCCGGACGGCCATCGGCCGCCGGCCATTCCTGATCGCAGGAGCCGTCGGAGCCGCGCTCTCGCTCATCGGCTTTGCGCTGATCCTCACGGTCGGTGGACGCGAACTGCTCACCCACGACGTCTACGGCAACTTCTACGACGCGCAGGCGCGCGCCCTGTTGGCCGGCCACTGGGACGTCCCGGCGAAGGCCATGTTCTTCGAGGGATTCCGGCTCCACGGCCGGACGTATACGTACTTCGGAATCTGGCCGAGCCTGCTGCGGATGCCCGTGGTGGAACTCGCACCGAGCTTGGTCGGCCGGTTGACCCGAGTGAGCATGCTGGCCGGCTTCGGTGTGTTCCTGAGCGCCGTGATCGCGCTGCACTGGCGCATCCGGAACATTTTTCGCCCGGACACGCCCGTGCGCCGTTCGGATCTGGTGCTCAGCTGCGCCGTCCCGATCGTGGCCGGGTGCGGGAGTTGTGCGCTCTTCCTCGCCAGCCGTGCGTGGGTGTACCACGAAGCAATCGTGTGGGGAGTGCGTGGTCGCTCGTGGCGTACGAGCGCATGATCGCCTTCTCGCTCCGCCCAAGCCGGGCTCGGCTTGCGGGCGCATCTGCGGGCGTGGCGTTGGCCCTCGCCTCCCGTGCGTCATTGGGTTTCGGTGCGCTGTTCGCCTTGGCCCTGGTGGTCGGCGGGACCTGGATTCGCACTCACGAAGGTGCGCTCACCCGCATCCGCTTCGCGGGATGGCACCGCATTCGACGTGCAATGGGAACGCTCGGGGCACCGGTCCAGACCGACACGTCACCCGCACGGCTGCGCTCCCCGCTCCTCGCAGCCGCGGTGATGATTCCGATCGTCCTGTTCGCGTACGTGAACTGGTCCCGGTTCGGGAGCGCCTTCAGTGTTCCGTGGCGTCATCAGGTCCTGTTCCAAGTTCGCCCCCAGGCGGCGCGCGCGCTCGACGCGAATGGCGGGAGCTACTTCGGCTTGCAGTACTTGCCCACAACTCTGTGGCAATCCCTTCGTCCCGACGCTCTCGGACGCGCCCCGATGTTTCCGTGGGTGACGTTTCCCCGCTTTCGCACCGATGTGTTCGGCGGAGCGGTCATCGACATGCTCGACGTCTCGAGCAGCGTGCCGGCGTCGATGCCTGCGCTCACGATCCTGACCGGTTTCGGCACGGTCGCCGCCTTCTCACGACGAACCGCGATGACGGCTCGCCCAGACGTCCTGCGCGCGCCCCTCATCGGAGCCGTGTCCGGCATCGGGTTCGTCCTGACGATCGCCTTCATCGCCCAGCGGTACCTCGGCGACTGGCTTCCGCTCCTGATCCTCGGAAGCATCGCCGGTTTGTACGCGCTCCTCGAACGTCGGACCCTGTGTCGGAGCCGGACCGGCAGACGCTTCGTGGTCGGCACGCTCGTCGCCGTGAGTGCGCTCGCGCTCGCTGGCGTCTGGATCGACGGATCCCTTGCGTACCTCTACCAGCGCTTGTACAACCCGCAGCCGGACACACTGCGCGCGGGCGCGATCGCTTTCCAGTCCGACGTCGATCGCTCGCTCGGCGGCTCGGGAGTCGAACAGGTGGACGAGGTGCGAGGACGGCTCGGTGTCGCCGCACCCGCCGGAACCACCCGTGTCATCGGAAGCTGTACCGGGATGTATTGGAGCGACGGGACGCAGTGGCACCTCGTGGAGGGTTCGCCCTCTGGTGGCGTGCTCCGGCTGCGGGCTGCACTTCCGCCGGCCGACGCCCAGTGGCATCCGTTGGTGTCGTGGGGTTCGGCGACGCACGCCCGCGCGTTGGTGTTCCGCAGAGCGGGCGACCGCGTCCGCGTCGCCCTCGCGTCGCCGGGGCCCGGTGGCGGACCGAGCTTCGGCCCGAATGCGATCGATCTGGCCCTGGGGAGCGGTCGAGTTCATGACATCGAGTTTGTGGCCGCCGCGCCGATCAACCTGCTCCGGGTCCGAATCGACGATGCCGACGCCTATCTCGGCGACCTCGGCCGCACCAACCCCGGTGCTCTGCAAGTCGGCCGGAGTGACGTCCCCGGGATCGCGTCCACCTATGGGCCTCCCCTTCAGCCGCTGCTGCCGGAGGTCTCGACGTGTCGGACGCTGCTCGCCCGGCTTCCCTGAGGTGCGCATCGTCCGACCCTCCAGTAGGCGCCAACTACCCTGACCGCCATGGCTCCCAAGGTCGTCATACTCTGCGGCGGCCTCGGGACCCGGCTTCGTGAAGAAACCGAATACCGTCCGAAGCCGATGGTCGAGATCGGCGGCAAGCCGGTGTTGTGGCACGTCATGAAGCTCTTCGCCCATCACGGCATGACCGAGTTCGTGTTGTGTGCGGGCTACCGCGGCCAGATGATCAAGGACTATTTCCTCAACTACGAGGCCCGGAACAGTGATCTCACGATCACGCTCGGTGATCACTCCTCGGTCCGATTCCACGGCACCCATCTCGAAACGGGGTGGGAGGTCACGGTCGCCGACACCGGTGAGCTGACCCAGACCGGCGGCCGGGTAAAGCGTGTCGAGCACTATCTCGACGGTGACGCCTTCGTCGTGACCTACGGCGACGGTCTGGCCAACGTCGACCTCACCGCACTCCTTGCGCACCACCAAGCCCACGGCAAGCTCGCCACGGTCACGACCACTCGCCCCCTCTCTCGCTTCGGGATCGTCGACCTCGAGTCCGATGCCACGGTGGCGCGCTTTCGTGAGAAGCCTCAGGCCGACGACTGGGTGTCGTCCGGCTTCTTCGTGTTCCAACGAGAGTTCCTCGCCGAACTCGATCCGGACTGCATCTTGGAACGAGAACCGCTCGAACGCCTGGCCGCCGCCGGTGAACTGGTTGCGTATCAGCACGACGGCTTCTGGCAACCGATGGACACGTATCGCGAGTTCCAGATGTTGAACGAGATGTGGGAAGCCGGCAAGGCGCCGTGGGCCGTCTGGGAGGACGACGAATGAGCACGGCGTTCGTGACCGGTGCGACCGGTATGGTCGGCAGCGCCCTCGTGCGCCGTCTCGTCGAATCTGACGTGGAGGTGGTGGTGTTGGTCCTCGACCCGGACCCGCAGTCGGAGTTGTACCGAAGCGGACTCGTCGCGCGGACCACCGTCGTCAGCGGCGCCCTCGAAGATCTCAGGGTGCTCGAGCGCGCGCTGGCGGTGCACGCGCCGGATGCGGTGTACCACCTCGGAGCACAGACCATCGTCGGCGCAGCACGGCGCTCTCCCTTGAGCACCCTCGAAGCGAACGTGCGCGGCACCTGGAATCTGCTCGAGGCCGCCCGGCGCGTGGCCAGCGCGACCGCGGTGGTCGTGGCGTCGAGCGACAAGGCGTACGGGACCGTCGATGAACTCCCCTACACCGAATCGATGGCGCTCGCCGGCGACGAGCCCTACGAGGTGTCGAAGGCGGCGGCCGACCTCATCTCGCAGATGTACGCCCACACCTACGACGTCCCCGTCGCCATTGCGCGCTGCGGGAACATCTACGGCCCCGGTGACCTCAACTGGTCCCGCATCGTTCCGGGCACGATCCGGTCGTTGCTCCGCGACGAGCAACCGGTCCTACGGAGTGACGGAACGTTCGTGCGGGATTACCTGCACGTGGATGACGTCGTGGACGCCTACCTCGCACTCGGTGACGCCCTGACCGCTCGCACGATCGCTGCGGGTGAGGGCTGGAACTTTTCCGACGAGTCCCCGCGCACGGTGCGCGAGATCTACGACGCAGTGTGTGCGGCCGCCGGCCGGCCGCACACCGAACCGAGCATCCTCGGACACGCGCCGGGCGAGATCCACGACCAGTGGCTGAGCGCAGCCAAAGCGCGTCACGAACTCGGGTGGCAGCCGCACATCGAGTTGGACGCCGGACTCGTGTCGACCGTCGAGTGGTACCGCTCGTATCTGGGTCGGTGAATCGTTGATGACGCCCGAAGAACTCCGCGGCGAAATCCAGACCCTGGTCGCGCAGTATCACGACGCCGCGTTCGCCGCGTCTCCGTTCGTTGCGGGTGAAACGCCGGTGCCGGTCTCGGGCAAGGTGTTCGACGGCCACGAACTCGCGCTCCTCGTGGACGCATCCCTGGACTTCTGGCTCACGACGGGCCGGTTCGCCGACGCCTTCGAACCGCGCTTCGCGGCCCTGATGGGAGCCGGTGCGGCGCGCCTGTGTAACTCCGGGTCGTCGGCGAACTTGCTGGCCGTTGCGTCACTGACCTCGATCACGCTCGGCGACGAAGCGCTGGCGCCGGGCGACGAAGTGATCACGTGCGCATCGGGTTTCCCCACCACGGTCACTCCGCTGTACCAGCACGGACTCGTCCCGGTGTACGTGGACGTCGACCCCGTGACGCTCAACCTCGACCCCACGCAGTTGGAAGCGGCCATCGGTCCGCGGACTCGTGGGGTGATGGTGGCCCACACCTTGGGCAACCCCTTCGACCTCGACGCAGTACGCGCGTTGTGCGATCGACACGGGCTCTGGCTCGTCGAGGACTGTTGTGACGCCGTGGGCTCCACCTACCGGGACGCACCGGTCGGCTCGTTCGGCGCACTCGCCACCACCAGCTTCTATCCCGCCCATCACATCACCATGGGTGAGGGCGGCTGCGTCCTCGTGAATCAACCTCGCCTGGAGAAAGTGGTGGAGTCGTTCCGCGACTGGGGCCGAGACTGCTGGTGCGCGCCCGGCGCCGAGAACACCTGCGGACGCCGATTCGGGTGGCAACTCGGTGAGCTGCCGTTCGGGTACGACCACAAGTACATCTACTCCCACCTCGGTTACAACCTGAAGCTCACCGACATGCAAGCGGCCGTCGGCCTCGCCCAGCTGGACAAGCTCCCAGGATTCATCACGACCCGCAAGGCCAACTGGCAGCGGCTCCACGACGGATTCGCAGATCTGGATGCGCTCGACATCGTCCTCCCCACTCCGAACTCGGACCCGGCCTGGTTCGGCTTCCCGCTCCTGGTCTCTGATGCGGCCGGATTCGAACGCTTCGATCTCGTCGAACACCTCGAGGCCGCCAAGATCGCGACTCGGCTGGTGTTCGGAGGCAACCTGCTCCGCCAGCCCGCATTCGCCGGCCGGGAGCATCGCCGAATTGGAGCCCTCCCCAACGCCGACGCGGTCGCCGAACGTGGCCTCTGGATCGGGTGCTACCCCGGCCTTTCGGCGCCGATGATCGACTACACGATCGACGTCATCCGCGAGTTCGTCGCCGCGCCCGTGATCGCTCCTCGTCGGGATCGACGTGGACGCTGAACCCACGGCCATCCCCGGTTGTCTGATCCGACCCTTGTTCCACCACACCGACGACCGCGGCGAGTTCGTCAAGGTGTACCAAGCATCCGGTCAATCAGAGACTCAGGACGACGGCGAGGAGGCCGACATCGCCGAGTTGTTCTGGTCCCGGTCCGCGCGTGGCGTGGTGCGTGGCCTCCACTTTCAGGTGCCACCGCACGCGCACGCCAAGTTGGTGACCGTCATCTCCGGTACCGCGCTCGATGTGGTCGTAGATCTGCGCGTCGGGTCACCCACCTACGGTGACCACGTGACCATCGCCCTCAATGCCGCTACTCCCGTGGCGGTCCAAGTACCGATCGGATGCGCCCACGGATTTCAATCGACGATCGATGACACCGTGATCCTCTACGCGACGAGCACCGAACATGCACCGGACGTGGACCGGGGGATCCGGTGGGACAGCATCGGGGTGGAGTGGCCGATCCCCCGCGTCGTGGTGTCCCACCGAGACGCCGAGTTCCCGTGGCTTGCAGACTTCGAGTCGCCGTTCACCTTCGGCTCGTCCGCATGACCGAGCGCCACGCCTTGGTCACCGGCGCCACCGGCTTCGTCGGCACGGCCGTGGTACGCCGCCTCGCGGCGGACGGATGGGCCGTCGACGCGCTGGTTCGCACCGACGGTGCGGTTCTCCCCGAAGGCGTCCGACCTCAGCTGGTCCCCGACTCCGTCGACGAAATGATCGAGCTCGTCGGGAATCTCGTGCCGACCCATTGCTTCCACCTCGCCACCGCGTTTCGCGGCGTGCACACCCCGGCGGACATCGCACCGATGATCGACGCGAACCTTGGATTCGGGACCATGGTGGCCGAAGCGTGTGCTCGGATTCCGGACCTGCGTTTCGTGAACACCGCCACGGTGTGGCAGCACTTCGATGCCGCGGCCTACAGCCCGGTCTCGCTCTACGCGGCCACCAAACAAGCCTTCGCCGATCTGCTGGTCTTCTACGCCGAGGTCGAAGGGTTGGCCGTGCACACGCTGGAGTTGACCGACACCTACGGCCCCAGCGATCCGCGGCCGAAGTTGATCCCGTTCCTCCTGCGCGCCGGGGCGGAGGGAACTCGACTCGAGATGACCGACGGATCGCAGCTCATCGACCTCGTCCACGTGGAAGACGCGGTTCGTGCACTGCTCGCGACCGCCGCGGCTCCGCCCGGGCCGAGCTACGGCGCGCGTGGTGACGGAGCGATCACGTTGCGCGAACTGGTCGACCGTTTCCAAGCTGCGACGGGGCTCACGCTCGACGTTGTGTGGGGCGCGCGAGCTTCCCGACCCCGCGAGATGGTGCGTCCGTGGATGACGGCCGAGCCGCCACCCGGATGGTCACCCGAGATCCGTCTCGACGACGGTCTCCGCGCCCTCGTCACCTGAGAGGGCGCCCCAAGAGCCAACGAGCGCCTCCGGAACCCCAAGGACCCCGTGGGGCGCCCGTGGCCCGAGCGGCCCGTGAACGAAGTGAACAAGAGCGGGAGATCAGTTCGCCAATCCGACGACGCCGAACCTATTGGCCCTCGTCACCTGAGCCGGCTCGGGGCGGTCGTTTCCCGATGCGCGCGTACGCCGTGTCCGGGATGGCGCTGAGGTCCTTGTACACGTGGTGCACGCACGGGTCGCCGGCGCGTTCGGGCGGGAACTCGATGCTCGTGGGGACATCACCCCATTCGACCGGTTGGATTTCGTTGTTCACCGAGCAGTGGGCGCAGTAGACCCACATCGACTCGCGATCGAACGTGCGCGGTGCCCGCTCCGCCAACGTGGCGTAGGCGTGCTCACCCTCGTAGCGACCGTCGTCGACCAACTTCCCGCCGCTGCCGCACTCGAACTCAAGGATGATCTTCTCGTCGTCCTCACTCACGGCGACCGCGCCCATGTTGGCCAGCATCGACCGGGCGATCACCTTGGCCCGCTGCGCGGCCGGCAGGTCACCCCACGGGCGCTCGGACGTTCGCCGGGGTCGCACGAAGGTCTCCCCGGTACTGCGCAGCGCCCGCTCGACCGCCTCCTCCCCCATCTCCTCGCTGATAAAGGTGAGCAGCGACGTGATCCAGTTGATCGAGTAGTCCTGCAAGCTCGACCATTGGTCGACCGCGCGATCGATCAGTTCCTTTGCGGTCTCTGCGCCGCCGGCATCGATCGCGGCCTTGGCCTGCTCCCAGATCGGAGTCTGCATTTTGGCGATCTCGGCCGCGCTCAGGATCGGCTCACTCACGGTTACTCCCTACGCGCGCGGCAAGCCGAGGACGCGCTCGGCGATGATGTTGCGTTGGATCTCGCTGGTGCCGCCCGGGATCGTGCCGCCGAACGAACGCATCCACTGCGTCAGCCACGCGCCGTCCCGCCACAGCCGCGGGCCGAGTCGGTTGCGATCGAGTCCCGCCGCACCGATCGCGCTGGTACCGATGGCGAGACTGCGCTGGACGCTCTCACTCCCGAACAGCTTCAGCAGTGAGTGCTCGGGAGCGGACTTGCCGGCCATGAACTTGGAGAACCCGCGGAAGCCCATGCACAGGAGCGCCTGCGCGTCGATGGCGACACTCGCCACCTCGTCCCGGTACACCGCGTCGTCGCCGATACGACCGCCCCCGGCGCGCGGTTCTGCGCCGAGCGCCACCAAGCCCCGCAGCGATCGCTCGACGTTGTACGCGTAGTCGATCCAGAGCATGGCGCGTTCGTGTGCCAGCGAGCCCTGGGTGATCGGCCATCCGTGGTCGACCTCACCGAGCAGGTTCGCCATCGGAACGCGCGCGTCGGTGAAGAAGACCTCGTTGAAGTCCATGAAGTCGGGCTCGGTGAGTTCGGGAAACGGCCTTGCTTCCACGCCCGGGGTCGTCATGTCCACGATCAGCGCGGTGATGCCCTTGTGCTTCGGAACTTCGGTGTTGGTACGCACGAAACAGAGACACCAATCGGCTTGGTGCGCACCCGAGGTCCACACCTTCTGTCCGTTCACCACGAACTCGTCGCCGTCGCGGACCGCACGAGTCCGCAGGCTCGCGAGGTCGCTCCCCGCCGTCGGTTCGCTCATCCCGAGACACCACGAGATCTCGGCTCGCAGGGTGGGAAGCAGGAACTGCTGTTGCTGCGCATCGGTCCCGTAGTCGCGAATCGACGGTGCGATGATCCCGAGACCTTGGGGGTTCAGACTGCGCGGAATCTCGCGGCGAGACATCTCCTCGAAATAGATCATCTGCTCGACGGGCGACGCGTCCCGGCCACCGAGTTCCGGGGGCCACCCCGGGACCAACCACCCGGCGTCGAACAGCCGGCGTTGCCAATCGCGCGCCCACGGTTGGAGATCCGCACTCGACGCTTTCGGCATCCGCAGCTGCTCGGGCGACGGGGCGTTCGACTCCAGCCAGCTCACCAACTCGGAGCGGAATGCTTCCTCGCCGGCTCCGTATCGCAGTCGCACAGCCGGAAACGTACCCGCTAGCGTCGCCCGGCTGACGCCGACGTCAGGTGAGTCCCATGGATTTCGAGTTCCACGACGACCAGGAACAGCTCCGGGATTCGGTGCGCCGCTACCTCGCGGACCGAGCGCCGATCTCATACGTGCGGTCCCACTACGGCCGGCCCGTGCCGGTCGACGCGGTGTGGTCCGGCCTCGTTGATCTCGGATTGACCGCGATGCCGATACCGGAGCATTCCGGAGGGACCGGCGCCGGTCTCGTGGACCTGGCGCTGGTGCTCGGCGAGATGGGCCGGTCCGTCTACCCGGGTCCTTTTGCCAGCTCGGCCATCGGCGCCACCAGCCTGCTCGTTGCGCTGCCGGGCGACGCCGTCGCCGCCGAATGGCTCCCGCGCCTGGCTTCCGGCGCGGCCGTGGCCACGATCGCGCGCTCCGACCACCGCTCGGCGCCAGTCCACACCGATGCACACGGCGCACTCCGCGGCACCAAGCTGCATGTTCCCGATGCTGAGTTTGCCGATCTCGTGCTCGTCGTCGCCGACGCTGATACCGCGTGCATCGCCGTGCGTCCGGACGAGCCGGGCGTGACGATCACGCGCAGCGAGACCGTCGACGGTTCCCGCAGCTTCGCCACCGTCGAGCTCGACGGAGCGCATGGGATCACGCTGACCGGTGACGTTTCTGCTGCGGTCGAAGCCGCCACCGACCGCCTCGGAGTGGCCTGGGTCCTCGACGGCATCGGTGCGGCCGAGCGGGCGCTCGAACTGACGCTGGACTATGCGAAGGTGCGCGAGCAGTTCGGCCGTCCGATCGGTTCCTTTCAGGCCGTGCAACACCTCTGCGCCGACATGCTCCGCGCGATCGAACTCGGGCGCGCGGTCGGCTATTACGCGGCGTGGGCGTGCGACGACGCGAGTCCCGAGGAACGCCATCGCGCCGCCACCATGGCTCGAGCCTTCGCCGCCAACGACTTCTACCGGGTGGCCGCGAACGCGATCCAGATCTTTGGTGGCGTGGGGTTCACGTGGGAACACGACATCCACCTGTTCTACAAGCGGCTCCTCACGCTGCAACTCGCCGACGGCAGCGCCGCCGATCACCTCGAAACGCTCGCCTCCATCGTGCTCTGACCTCGGGGCGCACGCCGTCGCGCCGCTGCGGTCATGGCCACGGCGGCGAGGACGACGATGATCGGTTCGGCCGGAACCCGGAACCGGGTTTGGCCGTAGGAGAGCAGCGCGCCGGCGGTCACGATCACCGGCGGAACGAGCAGGAACCACATGCGGACCCGACGTCGACGCAGCACGATGGCACCGACGATCGCGAGTGCGAGCAGCGGGTAATAGAACCAGAGGCCCAGGTTCGTGAGCCAGCGCGGGCGTCCCTCGGCTTCGTTGATGAACAGCATGTCTTTCGGCCGGAACAGCCCCCAGTCTCGTGCCACCCGCGCCGCCACCACCTTCACGAACTGACCGCGCCGGCCGTCGTTGATGTAGGCGATCGCGCGCTGCCGGTAGATCTTCGAGATGCGGGACTGATCCCCCGGTGGTGCGTGCTTCGGGATGCACACGGTGAGGTTGGTCAGGCCGATCGCGCGGCCGAAGAAGACGGCGTCACAGGTCGAGCCGAGAATGGCGATGCCGTCGTTGGTGGAGATGAAGGTCGTGTCCGAGAACCGACTCTGATTGAACGCAACCCACGGGCCCACGACGACGAGCGCGCCGAGCCCGACCACCGCAATCGAGGTGAGACGGGTGCGCAGCGACCGGGTCCGCCAGGTCCAGAACAGCGGAATCGCGAGCAGTGGCGCGAGCAGGATGAGTTCGGCCCGGGCCAACGCAGCAAGACCGCAGACCACGCCCAACCCCGCTGCGACGTTCCGCGATGGTTGCTCGACGAGTCGGAGAAACAGCAACAGTGCACCGACGACGGCCGCGACCGCGAAGGCCTCCGACATGATGAGGCCGTCGTTCACCCAGAGGTAGGGATAGATCGCGGCAATGCCCGCGGCGATCAGTCCCGCGGTTTCGCCGGCCAACCGTCGAGCCAGCATCGCCATGAGGACGATCCCGAAGAGTCCGACGATCAGGATCTCGAACCGCACGATGAGCTGTGTGGTCGGCTCGGCCAGCCCGAGCTGGTCACCCGCCCAGATCACCGGCAGGATGGCGAAGACCGTGAGCGGCGGATGGTCAGCCGCGGGCCGCGACCGGTGGGGGTGGCCGGGCAAGAACTCGAAAGGATCGTTGTATCCGTGGCCCTTGCCGAGCTGACGGGCCTGGAGCTCGTAGTACCCGGCGTCGTAGAAGGAATGGTCGTGGCGGGCGACGGCGAGGATGAACGTGGTCCGGATCCCGGCCGCGAGCACCAGGATCACGAGCAGCGCCGCACGGAAGCGGCGCGAGGTCGGTCCGAGCACCCGCTCGACGTTAGCGGCGCTACGCCGGCCCACTGCGGTGGTGGGCAGTTGATCGGTGACGTTCAGCGGTGGGTGGTGAGCAACAGCGCACCGGCGAGCGGACCACCGCCGGCACAGGCCACCCCGACCTCGGGATCGCCGGCCACCTGACGCGGACCACCCTCGCCCCACAGTTGGGTGCATGCCTCGTGGAGAAATCCGTAGCCGTGCAACCGTCCGGCCGACAGCTGCCCGCCGTGAGTGTTCAGGGGCAACACGCCACTGTCGCGCGCAATGTTCGTGCCGCCCTCGAGAAACGGACCCGCCTCGCCGTGCCCGCAGAACCCCATCGCCTCCAGCCACGTGAGCGCGATGAATGAGAAGCCGTCGTACATCTCGGCCAGGTCCACGTCGGCGGGCGTGAGGTCCGTGCGACCCCAGAGCTGCGCGCTCGCGTCGCGATTCGCCATCGTGGTCAGGTCGTCGAACTGATCCCAACTCGGCCGCCCGCGCAACGCAGTGCCGACGGCCTCCACGTGGATCGGCGGCTTCGCCAGATCGGCGACGGTGTCCACGTGCGACACGATCACTGCGGTCGCGCCATCGCAGGGCACATCGCAGTCGTACAACGACAGCGGCGTCGACACCATACGAACGTTGAGGTAATCGTCCATCGTCATCGGGTCGGTGTAGATCGCCTTCGGATTCAGCGCGGCGTTCTTGCGGGCGTTCAGGGGGATCTGACCGAGCTGTTCACGCGTGGTCCCGAACTCGTGGAAGTGCCGCTGCGCCATGAGTGCAATCCACGGTGCGGCCGACGGTGCCGCGAACGGCAACGTCCATTCCATGAATCCGCTCGCACGGAAGCTGCCACCGCCACCGCTGCCCGGCATGGTGGATGCGCGCCCCTTGGTTCCCTGCGCGCTGCCTTCGTAGACACTGCGGAAACAGAGCACGTGGGTGGCGAGACCCGCCGCCACGGCAAGACAGGCATTGATCACCGAACCGAGCTGACCCGGTGCTTCGATACCGCCGGACCACCAACCGAGTTCGAGCCGGAGCGCGTCCTGCACGTCCACCACGCCCGCACCGCTGAACCCCGGAGGGATCGACATCGGACCCGGGTACGTCGCGACGCCGTCGATGTCCTTCGTGGTCAGACCGGCATCGGCGATCGCCGCGAGACACGCGTCGAGCGTGAGTTCCAACGGATCGCGGAACAGGCGACGCCCGATGTCGGACTGACCGGCACCGCTGATGACGGTCTGCTTCTCGATGAACGTGCTCACGCGCTCGTCCGATCAGGTTCGAACAGCGGGATGGCGATCACGTCCTCACCGTCGGCGTGGATCTCGAACGTCACGCGCATTGGCATGCCGATCACGAGGTCGTCGTGCGCGCAGTTGACGATATTGGTGGTGAGGCGCAGATCGGCTTGCTCGGGGATGTCGACGATCCCGATCACGTAGGGCAGCTCCGGCCCCGGCATCCACGCCTGATGGTTGATGGTGTACGTGTGCAATGTTGCGCGCCCCGACACCGTGGACGGCGCGAGGTCCTTCGAGTGACAGACCGGACACACCGCCGTCGGTGGATGGTTGTAGTAGCCGCACGCGTTGCACCGCAGGAAGCGAAGTTCGCCGCGGGTGCCGGCGGTCCAGAACTCGCGGTTCAGGTCCGTGAGCGCCGGCAAGATCCGGAATGGGAGGTCGGCGGTCGGTGCGGGCGAGTCGGCCATGCTCAATCGTCCTCTGGGAGTTCGGCGGCGTCGTAGCCGGCTCGTGCGACCGGGATCGCTTCCACGGCTCCCAGCATGCCGAAGGCCGGCACGGTGAGCATGATCGAACCCAGCACTTCGTCCCAGGTTACGCCGACCTCGGCTGCGACGCGCGCGTGACGCGCGATGCCCGCAGCATTGCGCAGGACCACCGTGCACACGAGCCGGATCAACTCGTGCGTCTTACGATCCGGCGCCGGGAGGGAGTCGATCTGGCTCAACCACGCGCTCTGCGCGTCGTGGAGTGCCGGAAACACCTCGTGCAGTGATTCCTCGAAGGGAAAGCTCCAGCCGGATTCGGGCACGGGCGTCACCACCGGGACCGCGCGCTCACTCGGCGGGACGGAACTGGACGATCGTGACCTCGTCCGACGTCGGATGGAACACCGCGTCGAGCGCCATGCCGACCTCGAGCCGGTCGAACTCGCAGTCCACCACGTTGGTCATCATGCGCGGACCTTCGGCGAGGTCGACGACGGCCGCAACGTACGGCACACGTTCATGAAACGGTGGCAGATCGTTCCGGTGCACGACCGACCAGGTGTACAGCGTCGCCCGTCCCGAAGCGTCCATCCACTCGACGTCCGGACTCCAACAGTGCGGGCAGAACGGCCGAGGGTAGAAGTGCGTCCTCGTGCACGCATTGCAACGTTTGATCAGCAGACGTCTCTCGCGTGCCGCGTCCCAGAACGGTTGGGTCTCGAGGTCCGGCTGCGGAAGATCGAATCGCATCGCGGTCATGACGCGTCCTTCTGTCCGCGCCGGTCGCGCCGGTTGAGTCTGCGCACACTCACGCGCGCACGGGCAGGGCGGCGACGGCGACGGCGGCCAGCTTTGACTCGCCGGCCTGGTTCGTGACGGTGCACTCGAGATCGACTCTTCGCTCCGACCCCTCTTCGTAGGTGCGCAGCACCGTGACGTGGGTCGTCAGGACCTCACCGGGCCAGGTCTGCTTGGTGAATCGGATCTTGTAGTTGCGCAGGTTGCCGACGCCGACATAGTCGGTGATCGCCTTCCCGAGGAGCCCAGCAGTGAACATGCCGTGCCCGAACACACTCGGCAGACCGGCGGCCTGGGCTGCGACCTCGTCGGTGTGCATCGGATTGAAATCACCCGACGCGCCGGCGTACATCACGAGATCCGTTCGTGTCAGCTCGTGCGCGTACTCGGGCGCCACATCACCGGCAGTCACGTCGTCGAAGAACAGCTTCGCCTCACTCATCCGACCCAGTGTCCCCGCTCCTCCACAGAAGCGTCAACTCTCCGACTGAGGTGCCATCATCGTCGCAGGCCCTCGTCGATCTGTCAGCGTTTGTCGCCGTAGACGTCTCACGGGTGGCGCAAACGACAAACGCGAGGCGATGCGACCGGACGGACGGACGATTCACTCGGTGGCATCACCCGAGCGTTTGTCGTCTCGGACATCTGTGAGGTGGTTCAAACGCCAAACGCTCGCACCGACTGCACGATGTCGGCGTCGGTGTCCTTCGACGCGAAGGTGAGGACCCGCCATCCGACGGCCGTGAGATCTCTCGCTCGTTTTGCATCGCCGTCGAAGGCGGTCCGTGTCCGGTGCGCATCGAAACCGTGATACTCCAAGGCCAGGCGAATGTCCGGGTAGGCCGCGTCGATGAAATACTTCTTCGGTCCGCAGCGAACCGGGTGTTGCCCGACCGGCTCGGAGAGGCCACCCTCACGCAACACCCGGAACAGACGCATTTCGGGCCGGCTGTCTGCGGTATCGGCCTCCGCCCCCGTTCGGCGATGAGCAGTCGCAACGTCTTCATCCGACGGCCGGGCGCAGGACCGAGGCGTTCCGCGGTCTCGGCGATCTCGTCGATCGTCACCAGCCGTCTCACCAAGGCGTCATCCATGACGCGCGCCAGCTGACCCATCGACAGGAGGCCTGTGCAGTGCACGATGGTGCAGGCGACCGACATCACGGGAATGCCGTCGATCGAAGCTCGGTCCTGAGGCGCAAGCACCAAACTGCGATGGACCACTACTCCCCGGAGCCGAAGCGCAGTTGTGCCGCCGACGGTCACGATGATCCGAGTCCGAGCGATTTCGTCGAGCCAGTACAGCGCAGCACCCGTCAGATGGGACGCCAACGCGTCGCTCCCGGCCGCGAGTACCGCTGCCATCACCTTGTGATTCCACGACATCGGAGTCCCGGCGATTGCGTACACCCCCGGATGTCGGATGACTCAGATCCCCGACTCGAGTCGGTGCTCCACCATCGAGCGGCTCATCCCGACGCCGACGGCCTGCTCGCGTGTCACCAACCCGAGTTGTCGTTGCGCCATCGTCGCAATTTCGTCCACGAGACGCACTCCTCTGCGGGTCGCACGCGGACGCATCGATCGTGAACTTCTGGTGTGCATGGCTCGGCCCTCACCGTCATCGTCGCGACGTCGTCGCGTACCTTCAAACGGGGGAAGCCATGAGGAAGCTCTCGCACAATACCGAGAGTGTGACAGCCATCATGAAGGTGCCGGAGGCGGCCCACAACACGGCGTTTGTCGCCGTGAACATCTCACGGGTGGCGCAAACGACAAACGCCGGAGATGGGTTGGGGATGTGTGAGTTCGCTTCACGGGTCTTTGGGGAGGCCGAGGACTCGCTCGCCGATGATGTTGCGCTGAATTTCGCTGGTGCCACCGGCGATAGTGAGGTTCCGGGTGAAGAGGAACTGCTCGGACCAACCGGCCGCGGGACCCTCGGCGACCGCGCCGTCGGGGCCGAACATCGCAAGCCCAACTTCTTGCACGCGCTGGTCGTGTTCCACGCCGAGGAGTTTGCGGACCGACGCCTCCGAGCCGGACGGATCCGCGCCGCCGAGGGCGGAGAGCATCAGCCGGTATCCGAGCACCGACAACGCGTAGTCCCTGGCGACGAGTTCGCCGACCTCGCTCAGCGTTGCGGTGTCCGATTCCACGCCTTGCTCGCGCACCATGTCGAGGATCCCGCGTACCCCTCGGCCGATGGTGGATCCGTTCCCCATGAAGACGCGCTCGTTCGCCAGCGACGTGCGCGTGGCGCGCCAACCGTCGTGTTCACGGCCGACGAGACAGTCGTCGGGAATGAACACGTCGTTGAAGAAGACCTCATTGAAGAACGCGTGACCAGTGAGTTCGCGCAGCGGCCGGATGTCGATCCCGGGGGTGTTCATGTCCAGCATGAAGAACGAGATGCCCTCGTGCTTGGGTACCTCCGGATCGGTGCGAGCAAGCAGGATTCCCCAGCTGGCCTCCTTGGCCATCGAGGTCCACACTTTCTGGCCGTTGACCAACCAACCGCCTTCGATGCGCTCGGCGCGCGTGGACAGGCTTGCGAGGTCCGAACCCGCGCCGGGCTCGCTGAACAGCTGACACCAGCTGATATCGCCGTGCAGCGTGGGCGGGATCCATCGTTGCTGCTGTTCGACGGTGCCGTAGATCATCAGCGGCGGCAACGCCCACGCCCCGATCATCAGGGACGGTCGCGCCACCTTCGCGGCGCGGAACTCTTCGTCGATCACGAGCTGTTCGATGGCACCGGCATCGCGACCCCACGGCCGGGGCCACTGCGGTGCGAGGTAGCCGCCCTCGGCAAGCGCGACGCGAGTCGAGGCCGGGTCGAGACCTTGGAGCCCGTCGACGAACCCGGCCACCTCGGCTCGGATCGGTGCCGCCACCTCGGGGAGGTCCACCACCATCCGCCGGATTGCGCCTCCGAGCGCGTGCTGCGCACTCCGGACTCGCCACGACGACGACGTTCCCACCAACGCACGGGTCGTGATCGCCCGGCGTAGGTACACGTGGGCGTCGTGTTCCCACGTGAACCCGATACCACCCAGGACCTGCACGCAGTCCTTGGCGGTCTCGAAGAAGGAGTCGATCGTCAGCGCCCCGGCCGCGGCGGCAGTGAACGCCGCAGTCTCTGGATCGTCGATGCCCCGCGCCGCGTCCCACACGGCCGCCCGCGCCAACTCGGTGCGCGCCAGCATGTTGGCGCACCGGTGTTTCACTCCTTGGAACTGGCCGATCGGGCGTCCGAACTGGCGCCGGTCACGTGCGTAATCCGCGGCCGTGTCCACACACCACTGCGACGCGCCCACCGCATCCGCGGCGAACATCACGACGGCAAGATCTCGCACGCGGTCCGTCGGCACCGAGACGAACAGTCGTGACGCCGGAACCGTCGCGCCGACAGCAACACGCGCAACCCGACGCGTGGGGTCGACGGTCGGCGCCTCCGCGGCCTCGTACTCTCCGGCCCGCAGCACGACCCACCCTCGCTCCGTGGGCGCGACGAGGAGACCGCTCAGGTGGCCCGAGAGCACCGAGCTCAGCTCGCCGTCGACGCGGATCTCCTCTGCACCCCCACCGTCGATCACCTGCAGTGAGCCATTCAGCGCGACGGCGCCGACGAGTCCGCCGGCGGCCAAGGATTCGAGGTGCTCTCGTACTTCGGTCTCACCGGTGCGGACCGCGTCAACCAACACTGCAACTGCGAGCGCGTGCGCGAGGAAGGGACCCGGCGCGCCGGCCCGACCCAACTCTTCGAGCACCACCACCACCTCTTCGAACGATGCACCTTCACCGCCATGGGCTTCGTCGACGGCCAGGCCCAACCAGCCCTGGCCCGTCAGCTCGGACCAGAACGAAGGAAGTCCTTCTTCGGGCGCGTCGAGGAGCGCACGCGGTACCGCCGGCGGACAATGGCGTTCGACCCAACCCCGGACGGCTCGATGAAGGTGCTGGTGGTCTTCGCTGATCCCGATCGGCATCCGGGGATCGTACGGGCGCCGCTCCGGCCCTTCGGACCCGCCTGCGGCGCAGGAGTAGATGCGAGACCGCCCGGACTCGCTGACCGTTGCGATACCCCGCAATAGGCTGCGCCGACTCGATTCAACATTTCTTGGGAGGGACGCCATGGCCGATCTCGTGATCACCGGCGGAACACTGGTCGACGGCACCGGGGCGGCGCCTCGCCTCGCCGACATCGCGGTCGAGGATGGCCGCGTCACCGAGGTCGGGGACGCCGGTTCCTTGCGCGCCACCAACGCCACCCGCACCATCGACGCCGACGGCCTGCTGGTCACCCCCGGATTCGTGGACATCCACACCCACTTCGACGGCCAGATCACGTGGGATCCGCTGCTCACGCCGTCGTGTTGGCACGGCGTGACCACCGTGGTCATGGGGAACTGCGGTGTGGGCTTTGCTCCAGTGCAGCCCGACAAGCATGAGTGGCTGATCGGCCTCATGGAAGGCGTCGAGGACATCCCCGGTGCCGCGTTGTCCGAGGGCATCCAGTGGGGTTGGGAGACCTACCCCGAGTACCTCGACGCCGTTGATCAACTACCGAAGGCCATCGACATCGGTTCCCAGATCCCTCACGGGGCGGTCCGCGCGTACGTGATGGGTGAACGGGGGGCGAAGAACGAACCGGCCACCGCCGACGACATCGCGGCGATGGCCGAAATCGTCCGAGACGCGATTTTGGCCGGCGCGCTCGGCGTCTCGACCTCCCGCACGATTGCCCACATGGCCATCGACGGCGAGCCCGTGCCCGGTACCTTCGCGGCCGAGGACGAGCTGTTCGGTATCGGCGCCGCCCTCGCCGAGGCCGGCGCAGGCCTCTTCGAGCTGGCGCCCGCCGGCGCCCTGGGTGAGGACCTCGCAGCGCCGGACCGAGAGATGGACTGGATGCGGCGGCTCTCGGCCGCGATCGGGCGCCCGGTGACGTTCGCACTCACCCAGAACGACCACGACCCCGAAAGCTGGCGGTCGATGCTGAAGTTGGCCGGTGACGCTCGGGCCGAGGGTGCGCGCGTGCGCCCGCAAGTGGCCGGCCGTCCGGTCACACTGCTGCTCGGGATCCAGACGTTCCACCCCTTCGCGTACTGTCCGAGTTGGGCCGAGATCGGGCTGCTCTCCGTCGCCGATCGGGTCGGCACCCTTCGTGCCAATGCGGAGCTGCGCGCCCGCCTGATCGCGGAGGCTGAGCACGCCGACCCGGCGATGGCCCAGTTCCTCGATCCCTCTCGCGCGTACCCGCTCGGCGACCCGCCCAACTACGAGCCTCACCCGTCCGAGAGTGTGGCCGCACGCGCTGCTCAGGCCGGTCGGAACGTCCACGAGTTGTACCTCGAACTCCTCATGGAAGACGACGGCCGCGCGCTCATCATGCGTCCGCTGCTCAACTACACGGACTCGAACCTGGACGCGGTGCGCGAAATGCTGCTGCACCCCACGAGTGCGTGGGGACTCGGCGACGGTGGCGCGCACTGCGGCACCACTTGCGACGCGTCCACTCCCACGTTCATGCTGACCCATTGGGCGCGCGATCGAGACCACGATCAGCTCCCGCTCGAGTGGGTGGTGCGGAAGATGACGTCAGAAACGGCCTCGCTCTACGGCCTCGGCGACCGCGGTGTCGTGGCACCCGGGATGCGCGCCGACCTCAACGTGATCGACCACGCGGGTTTGCAACTTCACGCGCCGGAAATGGCACACGACCTGCCCGGTGACGCCCGGCGCTTCATCCAGAAAGCCGACGGGTATGTGGCCACGATCCTCGCCGGTCAGGTCACGCTCGAACACGGTGCCGACACCGGGGCGCGCCCGGGTCAGCTCATCCGCGGAGCACGCTGAACTCCCCCGAGGCGCCGTAGCGCACGGGCGCCGGATTCCCAGCCGCCGAGCGCGGTCACGATCATGGAGCCGATAACCACGGCTCTGACCACGACGATGACAGGGACGAGATTCCCGGCGACGCTCGAGTCCACGAGACCGTGGAAGCGCCCGAACACCACGACGTACATGGCGAGATCCGCCGCGCAGAACGCGACCCACTGGCGGCGAGAGAACGGCACGAGCACGAAGAACGGCACCAGCCACACGTCGTAGTTCGGTGAGTACACCTTGTTGCTCAGCATGAAGATGGCCACGACCGCAGCGCCGACCGCCGCCGCGTCCAGGCGGCGACACACTCCGAGGACCGAGATCGTGATCAAGCCCAGCGCGAGCAGCGCGAACGCGACGGTGTTCGCGACCTTGGCCGGGTCCGAGAACTCCGCCAGTCGCGTGATGCCCCACGGCGGTGACGTGACCCACGAGACGAGACTCCCCCACGTTGCGTGCCTTGCGCCCTGGAACTTCGCCGGGTAGCTCCAACCTGTCCAGGTGGCCAGAGCCACCGGCGCGTTCAGTACCACGGTGACCGCAACCCCACTCGCGGCCATTCGGATCGCTCCCCGCCGGTCACCGTCGAACCAGCGTCGCACCACCAACGGCGCCAGGATCAGACCGGGAAAGACCTTGGTCGAGAGGCCCAGGCCGAGCCACGCGCCGGCGTTCACATCCTCACCGCGCCCGTACGCGAGGATCCCCAAGACCGCCGGAACCATCGCGAACAGATCCCAGTTGTGGAATGCGTACAACAGCACCGGGAGTCCAATCACCCAGCGGAGCACTCGCGCAGGAGCCAGGGACGAGAGCAGGCGCGTCATGACGAAGGCGAGGCCGGCACTCATCAGCGCCGTCAGTACGAAGAACGTGGTGGCCGACCGTCCGACGATGGCGGTCAGGTACGCCACCATGCCGATGACCACCGGATACTCGACTCGGCGGTCCAGGTACGGCAACGCGTGAGGTCCGAGATGCCACGCGAAATACCGACCGGGGATGTCTCCGAGCGCGGTGTGCCCGCCATGGCGGTAGACCGCGAGTTGCAGCGCCGCCGAGGCCACCAGCGTCAGCGCGGTGAGCCGGTACGCGGTTCGTCGTGAGATCACGCGGTCAGACCGCAGCCACCGGGAGCCAACGGTGCGCCCGCCGTCACGCGCGCTTCAACAAGACGCGCCAGGGTCGCCAACTCGCGTCGTTCGGCATCAGGGTCGGCGAGCGCGGCGGCGAGGTCCGATTGCAGCAGTCCCGGCACCGGTCCTCGGGCCACTCGCAAACGCATTCGGGTCCGCGCGATCTCCGCACTCAGCGCGCACTGCTCGTCGTCGAGATCCAGCAACACATCTGCGGCGCGCATGTACCCGTAGTCGATCGACGCGGCAATGAGTTCCGGATCGATGGTCAACGCGTCGTGCACATCGAGTTCGGGCACGATCACAGTGACCCGCCGACCCCAACCGCGCGGTGGATTGATCTCCTTCAACAGTGTCTCGTCTGGCGCAATGTCCGCAGAGACGCGTCGAGCGATCTCGAGCAGTCCGCGATCACCGGCGTCCGACCACGGATCGACCCCGGGAGCAGAGGCCACCACCGCGAAGATGTGGCCGGCGCCGAGACCGTTGAACGCCAGCGCGAGCGGCAGGATCTCCCGAACGCCACCGTCCACATAGTGCTCGCCACCCAGCGCGATGGGTGGGAACACGACCGGGATGGACGCGGACGCGAGGATGGCGTCGTGCACCGGTACCGGCTCGACGTCGAGGGCCTCGCCTTTGCGGCCGTAGAACCGTCCGTGCTCGTCGATGTAACGCAGGTCGCCGGTCTCCAAGCTGACTGCACCCACGCGCAGCGTCAGGCCGGACTGCTGCATCAGCTCCGGCGAAACGTGCTCGGCGACGATCTGGCGGACCGGGTCCATGTTGAGCAGTGACTTCGCACGGAGTGCCGCGCGCAATGCTTCGACGGTGCCGTCGGCGGTCGGCGGGTGCCGCACGATCTCTCCGAGCATCCGCATGACAACCCGAGTCTGACTGCCGGCACTCCCGTGCTCCCCGGCGCGGCCACGAAGCTCGGACGCCCACGTGGCCTGCGACCGCAGCTTGTCCAACCACGGCTCCGTGAGCCACATGTCTCGGTTCGTCTTCAAACCCCGCCAGATGCCTTCGAGGTCGTCGATGGGACGCCGACCGGTCTCATCGTCTTCGCCTTCGGCCAGCTTGGCCGCAATGATCGCGCCGACCGATGACCCCACGAGGATGGAAGGCCGCAGCCCGAGATCGTCGTACAAGAACCGCAACACACCGACTTCGAAACTGCCCTGAGAGCCACCGCCGCTCAAGACGAAGGCGATGGGTCGGCGCGCCATTCGGCGCCGCAGGTTCGTGCGCGCGATCCGGACCAGCCGGGGGACGTCGAGTTCGGCCATCAGCAGACCACTGGTTCCGAGCGGGAGCCGCTCAGACGATCTTGTCGCCGTCTCGGAAGACCGCGATCGCCTGGGTCGGACATCCCTGCGCGGCGAGGATCACCTTGTCCTCGGAGTCGCCGGCCGGGTCCAGGACGATCGCAACGCCGTCGTCGTCGAGGTCGAAGACGGCCGGCGCCCAGAACGAGCAGTTGCCCGAGCCCATACAGACCTCACGGTTGATTTCGATCGACAGTGCCACGGACCTTCCCTTCTCGATGACCTGGAGCAAGTTAGCGGCGAGTGGCGCGCCTACATGGATGCCGCGAGCTTTTTGGCCAGCGAGCGAACCGCCGACGCGCGTGACCAGACGTCGACTCCAGCGCCGGTCGAGTAGTCGACGACGCCCGTGGATCCGCCTTTCACGAACTGGATCACCACCTTGTGTGAGGTGGTGTTCACGTCCTCGAAGGCCTTGCTGCCGAGCCCCGCGATCGCCGTTCGCTTCGGGAAGAGTCGTTCGCCGTAGAACTGAGCTCCTGGATAGCTGCGGATCTGGAGCAGATTGCGGACCGTGAGGTCGTCGCCGGCATGCTGGTACAGACATAAACCCGACACCAACTTCTCGGCCCCCGACGAAGGCGTCGGCTCGGCGGACTCGCCGAACAGCCCGGCCGCATCCGTTGCGGTGATCACTGCGCAGAGATCCTTGGGTTTCGAGTTCTTCGCGCCGTCGACGCTCGAGTTCGACGTTGTCGACAGCTGCTTCGGTTCGTTCGAACTCTTCGACGCGGCGCTGCTCCCACACCCGCCCACGGCGGCGAGCACGCCGAATGCGACCACACGTCTGCATCCAACCCTCACACCGTGCGACATCGACTCGATCATGGTGAGCTCCCGGAACTCGCCAGCCGGACTCGCGCACCGTAGGCGGCCTCGCGTTCGGTCGCGCGGATCGGTGCCAGACTGCGTTGGTGGGGCATTCGAAATGACCACGAACCCGTGGAATCTGCACTGGCGTCGATCCGAGGCGCATGCGCTACTCCCCGATCCGGCTCCTCGACCGATGCGCCACACCTTGATCTCGGTCGACGACCACCTCGTCGAACCGCCGGACATGTTCATCGGCCGGCTCCCAGCGCGATTCCAGGATCAGTCACCGAAGGTCGTCGAGACCGTGGAGGGCCATGAGGTCTGGGAGTTCGACGGGCGCGTGCATTTCCAGGTCGGTCTCAACGCGGTGGTCGGTCGGGACCGTCGCGACTGGTTGGTGGAACCGACCCGCTTCGAGGACATGCGACCGGGTTGCTACGACATCGACGCGCGAATCACAGATATGGACATCAACGGCGTCTGGGCGTCGGTGAACTTCCCGAGCCAGATCACGGGCTTCTGCGGATCGGTGTTCTCACGGGTATCGGACCCCGAACTCGGACTCGCGGTGACCCAGGCGTGGAACGACTGGTTCTTCGACGAGTGGCACACGTCGTATCCCGAGCGGGTCGTGCCGATGGGCATCACGTTCCTCGGCGATCCTGACCTCGGGGCCGAGGAGATCCGCCGAAACGCGGCGCGCGGCTTCACCGCGGTCACACTTCCCGAACAGCCGCATCGCATCGATCTACCGTCGATCTTCTCCGGCTGGTGGGATCCGATCATCACCGCGTGCGCTGACACGGGAACGGTCATCTGTTTGCATGTCGGATCCACCGGCGTCACCGCGATGCCGCCGGACGCGCCGATGGTGCCACTCGCGGCCACGCTGTTCGGACAACTGTCGCTGTCGGCATGCGCCGAATGGTTGTGGTCGGGCTATGCCGTTCGGTTCCCTGACTTGAAGATCGCGATGAGCGAAGGCGGGATCGGTTGGGTCGCAATGCTGCACGACCGCCTCGAGAACATCGTCGATCGGGCCGGGTACGGCCACTACTTTCCCGGCGACCGCCGCCCCGCCGACGTGCTGCGGGAGAACTTCTGGTTCTGCACCATCGATGACCCGTCCACGCTGGTCACTCGCAAGACCATCGGCGTCGACCACATCATGTTCGAGACCGACTATCCCCACGGCGACGGCACCTGGCCCGATTCGCAACGCGTCTTCGCCGACGTCTTTGGCCAACTTCCGGCCGACGAGATCGCGAAGATCAGTCACGAGAATGCGGCGCAGCTGTTCCGTCACCCGCTTCCACCACGGGAGAGCCCCCACGCCGTTGGGCTCCGAGCGCTTCACACCCCGGACCGCCGCGTCGGTTAGGAACCGCGGGCGACCTTCACGGCGCCCCACAACATGGGGAGTTGCAGTGGCAACCGAGCCCACGCGACCGCAGCCGAGTCCATCGGCGGCTTCGCATCCGGCATCCCCCCGTCGAGTGCCATCTGCCAGTTCGCGGGCCAGACCGCCAGGATCGTGGCGAACGCAGCCGCGCCGCCGATCCTGCGGGTCTGGAGACGCATCATGAGACCCGCGCACGCGAGTTCCACCGCACCGCTGGCGTAGGTCCACGTGCGCGCCTTCCCAGGCATCCATCGCGGGACGATCGGGTCAAAGAACCCGGGGTTGGTGAAGTGGGTAACACCCGCGCCGCCCATCAGGGCGATCATCCGCCACGGCATGCAGGAAGCGGTCTCGGGCGAGTCCATCGGGTACGCCTGCTCAGGCTGCGTCGAACACGACGGGAAGGGTCGTGGGCGAACGGAACCGCTCGCCGTGGATGTGGACGTCATCGCCTTCCCACCGGTCCGGGTCCGGTGCCAAGTTCGGGCACCGATCCAACAGGCGGTTGACTGCGGTCGCCATCTCCATGCGGGCCAGGTGGATACCGAGACACATGTGGACACCGTGTCCGAACGCGATGTGCGGCTGCGACTCACGGAAGATGTCGAAGTCTTCGGGTCGGTCCCACCGCGTCTCATCGTGGTTCGCGGATCCGATGTTGACGGTGACGAAACCACCCTTGGGGATGACGGTGCCGGCGATCTCCGTCTCTGTGGCGCACTCGCGCGAGGTGATGAGCAGCGGGCCTTCCCACCGGATCGATTCCTCGATCGCCTGGGGCATCAGCGAGCGATCTGCGCGCAATGCGGCGAACTGGTCGGGGTTGGACAACAACCCGTGCAGGAAACTGCCGGTGGCGCGATAGGTCGTTTCCGCCCCGGCCGGGAGCAGCAGCCGCAAGAAGGAAAAGATCTCTTCGTCGCCGAGGCGTTCGCCGTCGAGTTCGGCGACCGTGAGCTCGCTGATGATGTCCGTCCCCGGATGGGCACGACGTTCGTCCATGATGCCGGCGAAGTACTCGCGGAGTTCTTCGCTCGCGAGAATCCCCTCCTCGGGGCGCACGGCAACATTGATCACCGCCAGCGCGCGCGGATGGAAGAACGCGTGGTCTTCACGCGGCAGGCCGAGGATTGCGGCAATCACTTGTGCGGGATAGTGGTAGGTGAACTCGCTCACGAGATCCGCCTCACCGCGCGCCGCGAAGCCGTCGATCATGTCGTCGACCACCGGCACGACCAGATCCTGGTCCCAATGCGCGAGAGATCGCTGCCGGAACGCTTGCGCCACCAACGCACGCAACCGCCGGTGTTCAGGTTCGTCCATTCCCACGAGCGGGTATGGCCCCATGACCACGCTCATGAACTCGCGGATCGAACCCGAAGGGAACGTCACGTTGTCGCGCATCACCTGCGAAACCAACTCGTACGAGTAGATCTCGTACCCGCCGTCGGCCATCAGCTCGACGGGCTGCGTGCGCCGCTTGGCGTGGAATGCGGGGTACGGGTCACGAACGTCGCCGGCGACGCCAGTGAACTGCGCCATCGGATCGAACGGAGCGGCGGTGGCACGACCTGACATGCGTGTCACCTTAGAACCTGGCTGGTCCGGTCCGGGCGCTCACGTCGGTTCGCCACCCGAGAGGGCGAGAAACCGTTCGTACCGTCGGTCCAGCGCCTCGAACCAGCGCGGGTCCGGGTCGATCACGCGGCCGGGTCGGGCCCAACGTCGGGCATCGGTCATCTGTCCCGCTTCGAGCCCGGCTGCGAGGCGGGCGAGGTAGGCCGAACCGAGCGCCGCGCCCTCGGGCACCTTGGTGCACTGCACGGGCACACCGGTGCAATCGGCGAGCGCCTGGACCCACTCGTCGACTCGCGTCCCTCCCCCGGTCGCGACGATTCGGCGCGGCGTCACTCCGTGCGCGCTCGCGGCGGCTTCGATCATCCGCCGCGCAACGAATCCCGATGCCTCGAAGATCGAACGCCGCACTGCGGCCGTGTCGTGGGTGAGATCCAGATCGGCGAGCACCGCGGTTCGATGGGGGTCGTGAAGCGGGACGCGCTCACCGCGCGGGTAGGGCGCCCAGACGGGAATCCGATCGGGATGCGGAGCCGGTCCACCGCCACTCGCACCCAAGGTGCGAGTGGCCCAGTTGATGAACAGCCCACCGGCATTGCTCGGGCCACCCGCCAGGAACAGTCCCGGCTCCGTGAACGGCATGACCCAGTACCTCGGAACCTCGTCATGACGCGCGGTCACGGTATTCACGATCAAGGTCGTACCCATGAGGACCAACACGTCGCCGACCGCGTTCGCACCGGAGACGATTTGGTCGGTGAGCACATCGATGCATCCCGGCGCGAGCACCGGACCGTCCGGTCCGCCCACGTGTCCGCACGCCCAACCCGTCGGCACGATTCGCGGCAGTTGCTCGACCGTGATCCCGAGTTCGGACGCGACCGCCGGGTCCCACTGCCGCCAATCGAAGAGTGGGTACGTGACGCTCGCCGTCGTCGTGTCGATCACCGCCTCGCCGGCCAGGGCGTGGTTCGCCATCGTGGTGGCCGGCCAGAAGCCGAGGGCATCGGGCGCCGTCCGGGCGGCCCAGCGCAGGAAGCTCACGAACTCGCCGGTCTCGGCGGGGTTACCGCCGTCGCCGACCTCTCCCCCGTCGGCTGCCACCCCACGCGCGTCGCCGTAGAGCAGCCCCGGCGTCAGCGGATTCCCGGCGCCGTCGACCGCCGCCACCGACGGCACCATCGCACTGACGCTCACGCCGGCCGGCGCGTCCTCGAGTTGGAGCGCATCGAGTGCAGCACGCGGCCCGTCGCGCCACGCCGCCGCGGCGTCGTGTTCGAAATGACCCGGCTCCGGAATCCCGATGGCGTGCGGGATCCGGCTCTGCGCGACGACGGTGCCGTCCTCGTCGGCCGCAACTGCTTTGACCGAGGACGTGCCGATGTCGATCCCGACGGTGACGGGTCCGCTGGTCATGGACGGGGCGGCGTTCCCTCGGCCAATGCGGCCACGACCTCCTCGTGGAGGAGTCCGTTGCTCGAGATCGCGCTGCCGCCGTCAGCGGTGCGAACACCTTCGAGGGTGGTGAAGCGCCCTCCGGCCTCCTCCACGACGACGAGGAGCGCGGCGAGATCCCACAGGTTGACGATGGGTTCCACCGCAATGTCGGCAGTTCCTTCGGCCACGAGCATGTGTTGCCAGAAATCACCGACGCCGCGCGTCCGCCAGACCGAGTGGAGTAGATCGATCATCGGTTGCGCGCTCGACCGGTACTTCGTCCACGACGCCAGATCCGAGTAGCAGAGCTGCGCGTCGGCGAGATCACCAACCTTCGACACGGTGATCCGCTCGCCGTTCGCGTACGCGCCCTCGCCCCGAGCCGCGTACCAGCGGCGGTGCAGCGCCGGCGCGGACACCACGCCCACGGTCAGCTCGCCGTCCTCCTCGAGCGCGATCAGCGTCGCCCAGATCGGAAGTCCCCGGACGTAGCTGGCGGTACCGTCGATGGGATCGACGATCCAGCGTCGGCGGCCCTCGCCCTCGGTACCGAACTCCTCACCCAGCACGGCATCGCCGGGACGCGCGTGCTGGATGCCCTCACGAATGAGCACCTCAGCCGCACGATCGGCCTCCGTCACATGGGTGGTGTCCGGTTTGCGTGCGACGCGCAGGTCTTCGGCTCGAAATCGAGCCATGGTGAGTGCATCGGCGGCGTGGGCGAGTTCGAGGGCGAGCGCGAGATCGGGGTTGATGCGAAGAACCTACCGGAGGCGATGTCCGTTATTGACGAACCTCGCGCCTGGTGGTGGGTCATGCTGGTCAGCATGCTGCACGCACGCCTCGTCGTCCCACTCGCCTTGATCGCCGTGGTCGGACTCGCAGCGTGTGACTCGGGATCATCCAAAGCCGCCACCAAGCCGCACACCTCCACCACGAGCAGCACCACCGTCTCGTCGACCGCTACGTCGTCCACGACCGCGGCGCCGGTCGTCTCGACCACCGTGGCGCCGAGCTCGGTGACCACGCTGCCACCCACGATCGGGACGTGTGACGCACGCGCCGGTGCGATCTTCGCTGCGGTCCAAGGCGGCGATCTCGGGCCGGTGCCGCTTGCGAAGTACACGATTTCGGACTGTCGGATCGCGAACTCGAACCAGATCTGGTCGGCCGTCAGTCTCGTCCCCAACCCCGGGACGGGTGTGATTCCTTTGACGGTCGCACTCGAGCGAGTTGGTTCGATCTGGCAGGTACGCAGTTACGCGACGAATCACGTTGCGTGTGACGCACCGCCACCGGTCCCCCAGGAACTCCGTCTCGGATGCTGAACGCCTCCCGCTCCCGGCCCCGCCGGTCGGGCCTCGCTCAGGCGGGCATGACCTCGAGGACCGTCGCCGAGCCCATGCCGCCGCCGGCACACATGCTTGAAACTCCGATGCCGCCGCCACGGCGGGCCAGCTCGTTCACGAGGGTGACGATCATGCGCGCGCCCGTCGCGGCCACCGGGTGACCGAGGCTGCATCCGCTGCCATTCACGTTGGTGACCGCGTGATCAATGCCCAGGATGCGAGTGCTCGCCACACACATCGCGGCGAACGCCTCGTTGATCTCGAACAGGTCGACATCGGTGAGGGCGAGTCCCGCACGATCGAGAGCTTTCGGAATCGCGTACGTCGGTCCGAGGCCGGTGTCCTGTGGTGGCACACCGGATGAAGCCCAGCTCTTGATGGTCGCCATCGGTGTGAGGCCGTGCGCCTTCGCGTACTCCGAGTCGACGATCATCATCGCCGCCGCGGCATCGTTCAGACCCGAGGAGTTCCCGGCCGTGATGCTGAAACCTTCGATCTCCGGGTGCAGCGGCTTGAGGCTTCCGAGCTTCTCCATGGTCGTCCCGCGCCGCGGATGTTCGTCGGTGGCGAACGTGACGGTCTCACCGTCGCGACGCGTGACCTCGATCGGGAAGATCTCCTTCTCGAACTTCCCGGTATCGATCGCGTCGACGGCTCGCAGCTGCGATTCGTACGCCCAGTGATCCATCTCTCCGCGCGTCACGTTGGCCTTCTGCGCGCTGTTCCACCCGACCGTGATCGACATGTCGAACGCCGGCGCGTCGGGGGTAGCCGGGTGACTCGGTGACATCCACGGCGCCATGTCGTCGGTGCCCATCGTGCGCTTCATTGCCGCCGGTGAGCTCGAGATGGACTCCGATCCACCGGCAATCACCACTCGATCCATGCCGGCGCGAATACTCGCGGCCGCGCCTTGTACTGCCGCCATCCCGGACGCGCAGTGACGGTTCAGGGCGACGCCGGGAACGTTCAGCAGGCCGAGGTCCACGGCCGCGTAGCGAGCGATGTCGCCACCGCCTTGGAGGGACTCGCCCATCTGGAGGTCGTCGACGTCGCCATGGTCCACACCGGAGCGGCTCAGCGCTTCGCCGACGGCGTACTTCGCCAGATCGAAGGCGGAGACGTCGAGCAAGGTGCCTTTGCGCGCGGTGCCGATGGCGGTCCGTGCAGTCGAGACGATGACGGCGTCACCCATCGGTGATCCTCCGGTGTGTGGGAGTAGGGCGCCGGAGCGTACCCACTCCCGACCGGTATCGGGCTCAGCAGGCGGTCCCAAGTGGAACGAGAGCGTTGGAACTGCCCGACCGAACGGTCGAGCTGGAAGGTGCGGGAGCCGCCGGCGACGGGGCGAAGATGTCGGTCCCAGGCGCACTCAGCGCGAGGCGGTTCGGATTGGTAGGACTCGCCATCACCGGCACTGTGGCGAAGGACAAGCCGTCGGTGCCATCGCGGACGAAACGAGCGACGAGGCTGAGGATCAACTGCTTGGACATCCGGCTGTCAACGGTGAGTGACGAGACCACGCGGTCGCTCAGCTCGACGGCCTTCGTCGGATCGTCGCCGACCACCTTCCGAGCGTGTGCTGCCAGAGCGCTGAGGAACCGCTGCTGGCGGTCGATCCGGTCGAGGTCAGACCGACCGCTCGCGTCGGTCCACCGACTCCCGTCCCATGCCTCGAGGTGACGAGACCGCACCATTGCGAGCGCCTGATCGCCGTCGAGCGTCGTGCAACCCGTCGCCTCGAGCGCGAGCCCCGAGAACGCGTCCCGAACTCGACTCGGAACCTCCACCGGCACACCACCGACGGCGTCCACCACCTTGATGAAGGACGGGAAGTCGACCTGCACGTAGTGATCGATGGTCACGCCCAAGTTGGCCGTGATCGCGTCGATCAGCGGCGCCGGACCGCGGTCGAGGAGGGCGTTCAGCTGGATCATGGCGCCTTTGCCGTCCGACACCACGAGATCACGCGGAATGGAACGCACGATCGTCTCGTGCTTGGTCACGCGAACCAGCATCATCGTGTCGGCGCGCTTCCCGTCGACAGCTTGCGGCGAACCGAAGGCCTGGGCCTGTTCCGGCGTGCTCACGAAGGCTCGACTGTCACTCCCCACGACCAAGATCGTCATCGGCATCTGCAGAGGTGACGAGTCGAGCGAGCCGGCCGGAAGCGTGACGCGCTTGATGCGCGAGATCCGGTCGTCGACGGCACGATTCGCCACGACGAACAGCCCCAGTCCCACCGCGACGGTCAGGACACCGGCCACGAGCGCACGTCCGGCGAAACAGCGAGGGGCCGATCGGACCGTCGTGACCACCGCGAGATCCTCCGACGCGATTGCATCGGTCAGGAGCACGCGGGCTCGCTCGGGCTCATCCGGGTTCGCAACGACATCGGGTTCGGGATGCCAATGCCGTAGCAGATCGAGTTCGTTCATTCGTCATCACCTCGGAGCTGAGATCGAGAGAGATTCTCGGTGTGAAGTTCGGCGAGTTCGCCGAGCGCGTTGCGAAGTCGGGAGCGGGCCCGAGCGATCCGGGACCGCACCGTTCCGATCGGAACCGCCAACGTCTCTGCGATCTCGGCGTAGGTCAGGTCGGCCCACACTGCAAGCAGCAGCGCATCGCGATCGCGCGCCGACAACAGGCGCAGTCCGTGCGCGAGTTTCGGCCCGACCACCGCGGCGTCGATGCGCTCGTCGACGTCGAAGGTCGACGGTCCGGACGGGATGACCCGCTCGTACGCTCGCCAGCGCCGCGCCTCGGCGCGCCGGTGATGATGCAGACCGTTCCCGGCAATGCCGTACAACCACGGACGGGCGTCAGCTCGCTCGTCGTCGAATCGGTGGCGCAGCCGGAACGCGTCCACGAACGTGGTTGCGCTCACGTCATGACCGTCGGGTCCGATTCGCCGGACGCAGTAGCGGTCGATGGCGCCGTAGTGGCGTTCGAAGATCGCCGCGAACCGGTCCGGATCGTCGATCGACGCCCGGATCAACCGTCCGTCATGCTCGTGTGAGTCCATTGCCCGTTCTTTCCCGCCCACCCGTTTTCAGGGACAACTGATCGTCTCGGGGGTCATGCGGCGGCCCATGGGAGCTGGGGTGTGAGTCCGGCTCGGTCGAGCATGATCATGGTGATGAACGCTTCGGGGTCGTGGAACCCGCGGGCGTTGGTGCGGATCCGGCCGATCGACGCGTTGTTCGATTCTGCGATCCCGTTGGTGAGGCCCCATTCGATGGTCGCTTCGATCTCGGTGCGGTAACGACGGATCGTGCGCGCCAACTTCACGAACGGTACGAGCCGCGACCGGCTCGCCCACGCGAGCCACTCCGTCAACGCGCGACGCGCGGCGAAGAGCGGCATGCGCAGAATCTCACGAAGTTCTTCTTTGAGTTGGTAGCCGCGGGTCAAACGGAGGTTCGTTTCTTCGAGGTCGCGGATCACATCGATCTGGGCGCTGGTGAGGTGTTCCCAGTTCCGCAACAAGATCCAGCGGGTGCCCTTCAACTGCTTCGCGCCGGCCGTGTTCCCGGCCTCACGGAGCCGGTTCCACTCTTGGCGGCGAACCTCGTCGAGGGCCTTCGTCGCCCAACCAACCACATGAAACGTGTCCAAGCAGACGATCGCGTGCTCGGCCCGTTCCGCGACGACGGTGTGGATCCATTCGGCGCCGTCCGCAGTCACGAAGTTCAACGCTGCGGATCGTGTCTCGCCGAGGTCGTCGAAGAACCGGCCGACAGTCTTCTTCGAACGGCCTTTCCTGGCCCAGATGACCCGGCCCGTGAAGTGGTCACACACCACGGTCAGGTAACGGTGACCCTTCTTGTATTTCACTTCGTCGATCGCGACCGCGACGAGACCGTCGAGGAGATCGACCCGGTCGAGGGCTTCGCGCACGAGCCGGACACACATATGGTCCACGGCCCGCCACGACACCGAATACCGTCGCGCCGCTGCGGTCTTGTTCCCCACGATCGCATCGTGGACCACGAGGTCTTCGAACGTGCGGGTGAACATCGTGTCGTGACGGGCCCATGGGACCGTGGCGACGGTCGGCCCATGCTCGGGGCATTCAACGCGGCGGGCCACCGCGACGAGCATGACGGTGGCATAACCCGCGTCGAGGTGCCGCCATCGGCGGACACCACCACCGTTGTCCAACCAGGGACTCGACACGTCACAACGGCCGCAGCGCCCACGGCGCCGGACCTTCGCTCGGACATGGACTTCGAGCAGGGGACGGTAACCGCGCACGAGCACGGTCCCGATGATCACCGTCTCGCGGTCGAACCCGCAGATCGCTTTGAGTACCTTGCTGACGCGCACGTCGTCTCTTCCTCGCTGTCGTGTGTAGAGAGCAAGGCAACGTAGGGAGCAGACGACGTGCGCACCCACCCCAACCCCTCAACAACAGCGATCACCAACCCCCGAGACCGTCAGTTGACCCCGTTTTCAGTTCGCGCCCATTTCCCGCCCATTTCCTCCACTTTTTGGTTGTGGGGTTGCGGAAAACACAACCCCACAGCCAAAAAGTCGCGACGGGGAGGAGTATTCCTGGGAGGGAGGGAGCGAGCGAGATCAGGGGAGGACGGGCTTAACGTGACCGGCGCGGAGAGCGCGTGCCAGGTCCTCGGCCGTCTTGATCGGACCGTCGACTTCGGTGGCGTAGGTGCCCGCGCGTCCGGGGCCATGGGCGTCACTCGCACCCACACTTGGACGCGGGTGTTCCGCCAGTGCTGCCGCGGTGAGGGCGTGTTCCAACGCGGTGGTCTGGGTGCTGACCGCCTCGATGGCGTGCACCACCACCCACTGCGGGAGCGCGACGATCTCGGCTGCCGTCGGCGGAACCCGACCGCCCTTGATCGCACGCTCGCCCGCGAACCGGCGCAGCGGATGGGGCAGGACCAGCGCCGAGTCCGACTCTTCGCACTCCTCGACCAACTCCGCGAGCGTGTATCCCATCCACAGCGGCTTGCGGAGTTCGCCGAACGCGAGCACGTGGCCGACGTCGGTGGTGAGTTCCACGCCGGGGATCAATGGGAAGTCCAGCAATCTGGATGCGTCGGCGAGTTCATCGGCGGGCCAGCGGACGTCGTGCTCGGTGATGCACAACGCATCCAACCCGCGCGCACGTGCCGTCTCGACCAGTTCTTCGAGCGTCGTCCGAGAACAGTTCGACCGCGACGCCGTGTGCGCGTGCAAATCGATGATCACTTCATGTCCGCTCTTGGCCCTGCGGGCCAGGCCGCTCGGGCCCCGGTTCGGGAGCGCGGACTCCTGAACCCGCGTGCCCGCTCCCCTCACCTTCGGCTTCGGCTTCGATCTTCTCGGTGTGGAGGTGATGTTCGGGTTCGTCGGAGGTGAGGCAGCGGCCGGTGGCGAGATCGAACTGCCAATGGTGGACCTTGCACTCCAACATGCCGTCGGTCACGGTGCCGAAGCGTTCGAGATCTGCTCGGAGATGAGGGCAGCGCTTCTGCACGAGGTACTCGCCGCACTGGAACATTTCGTCGACGGGTTCGGCGAGCGTCGCGTAGTAGCCCTCGCAGAACGCGATCCGTTCCACCGAGAGGTTTTTGAAGAAGGTGTACACGTACTCGTTGTACGGACCTTCTCGATGCGCGCGAAACCGACACGACAAGAAGAGCTCGTTGACCCAGTCCTCGACGTGGCGTTCGATCAGTGACTCGACGAGCGCGTGATCCACGTCGATCCGGTGCATGACCGGCTCACCGTTCCACACTCGCACTTCCCCGGCCGGGAAGTCGATGAGCGTCCCGCCTTCACCCACGTGAATCAGCACACTCCCGTTGATCCCGCGCCGCGTGTATGGAGCGAGGTCCAACAGCGGTTCGAACCAGCGCGCCAACTCGGCCGTGATGTCGTACCGGTCGCGCGGCCACGATCGCTTCTCAGCCGCGAGTCGTTCCGCCCAGTCGTCGTGATACTGCTCGAGGTACACACGTTTGTCGGCGAAGATCGCGTCCGGATGTAACGCGCCGGGTGGGTGCTCGACCGCAACGCCCTCGTGATCGATCACCGCGACCGACCCGGGAACCAACAATCGACCGCCGGGAATCCCTCGCTGATCCAACTCGCGAAGGAACGTGAGCTGGTCCGGAAAGATGTTGGCCGGGTCGGCGCCGAAGTCGTTGAACTGCCAGAGATCGTCGTCGAGGAAACACGGCGGACCCGCCACCGGGAAGAGGTGCGGTGCGCCGACGTCCGTCAGGTAGTGGACCGCTCGGTCCATCTGCGCAGCCCGCTTGGCGACGCCCATCGCGCGCTTCTCCACCGCGGGGAAGTCATAGACCATCGGGTACCAGATTGCGCCGGAAAACTGCGTGAAGTGCGCGTCATACGGTCCGAAGGCATCGAGTTCATCGAAGTCGCGGGGTCGGGCGTCGTTCTGGTTCAACAAGGTGGCGGTCGAATCCCGCAGGATCAGCGCCGAGTCGCCGGCCGGACCGTCGGCCGGCGCGGTCATGGAGAGGATCACCACTTCGAGACCGTCGAGCCGAACCGCTTCGGCGTGGTCGGTGCGAACAAACTTCGTGAACCCCAACTCGCGCAGCGCGCGCTCGAGGTGGTCCACGCGAAAGGCCGGCAACAGGACGGTGGTGCTCTTATCGACGTTGGCCGTCAACCACTGCGGGTCGAAATGATCGCGGTGGAGGTGCGAAATGTAGAGATAGTCCGGCGTCGCGAAGGGCATGACCTCGAGAGTGTCGTTGCGCGGAAACGGGAACCACGATCCGAAGTACGCGGGATTGAACCAGGGATCGCACAACACCGAGCCGCCCTCGGTCTCCACGTACATACCGACGTGACCGAGGAACGTGACGCGCATCGGTCCAGCCTGCCAGACCACGCCAGGCTCATCGGGACTCACCGAGATCGGCTCGCAGCCCAGCGTGGCCCGGTAGCGTGCCGCCCGCACTCGATGGGGAGGTGCGCGCATGCCCGACTGGGGAGATCTGCAGGTCGACCAACTTCGATTCATGGCGCGCGAGCACGGATCCGGAACGGCCTACCGCGATCTCGACTCGAGGACCTCGATCACGTTCTCGGAGTGGGACGGCGCGTCGAACCAGATGGCTCGCGGCCTCGTCGACGCTGGGATCACGCCCGGCGAACGGGTTTCGATCTATCTCCCCGGAGAAGAAGCGTTGCGCTGGATCGTGGCCTACGCCGCGGTCCACAAGGCCGGTGCCGTGGCCGTGCCCACCAACACCCGCCTCACCCTCCCCGAGCTGAGCACGATCCTCGGCCATTCCGAGGCCGCGACCGTGATCACCGCCGGAGACCTGGTCCCGACCGCGTGTGCAGTCCGCGATCGCACGCCGTCGATCCGCTTCGTCGTGGCGCTGACGGGAGCTGGCGAGCACCCGGATGTGATCGACGAAGCCGAGTTCCTCTCCGACGACGACTCAGACGTGCAGGTTCCCCGCACGCTCGACGACCTCGCCGACATCATGTACACCTCGGGCACCACCGGCCGCCCCAAGGGAGTGGCGGTCCGGCATCGCAACGTGGCGATGATCCCGAACCACGAGCCGACGTGGAGCGCCAACGGGTGGATTCACGGCGCGCCGATGTTCACCTTCGCCGGCATCGCGTTCATCTTCAACCCGATGAAGATGGGACTCGTCGGTCTGTACCTCCCGAAGTTCGACGCGGGCCGCTGGTTGGACATCGTCGCCATCGAACGACCCTCCATGGCGTTTCTCGTGCCGGCCATGGCCGAACTCTTGGTTGCGCATCCGCGGTTCAGCGACCCGGATCTCACGAGCCTTGCGTCGGTGTCGATCGGGAGCGCACCGCTCGCGCCGCAGACGTTGCTGACCCTGCAGGCGCGGCTGCCCGACGCAACCGTTTCGAACTCGTACGGCATGACCGAGGCCGGACCTGCGTTCATCGTCATGCCGAAGGACGAGGTGACCAAACGCATCGGTTCGGTCGGGAAGCCGATCGGTCCGATGCAGCTGAAGATCGTGCGCGAGGACGACACCGAGTGCGCGCCGCTCGAAGTCGGTGAGTTGCTCACCAAGATGGAAGGCGCGCAGCGCGAGTATTACAACGACCCGGCAGCGACGCAGAGCACCTGGACCGTCGACGGGTGGTTGCGCAGTGGCGACCTCGCGTACCTGGACGAAGACGGTTTCCTGTACATCGCGGGGCGGAAGAAGGACATGATCATCCGCGGTGGACACAACGTGTACCCCACCGACGTGGAAGCGGTCCTGCTCGAACACCCGGATGTGCAGGAGGCCGCCGTTGTCGGGATTCCCCATGCGGTGCTCGGCGAAGACATCGCGGCGTACGTCGTGGCCCGACCGGGCGTGGCACTCGATCCCGACACCGTGTTTGCGTTCTGCGCCGAGCGCCTCGCCGACTACAAGCGACCACGCGAACTCCACGTCGTCGACGAACTCCCCCGCAACGCCACCGGCAAGGTCATGAAACACAAACTCGGCAACGGGTGAGTGCGCCCAATCCGTCTGACCCGGCACCTGCTGCGTCAGGCGTCCACCGCGATAGGTTCCCCGGCCGGATCTGACGCCGACGAGATCAGGAGAACATCGTGGCGCTCACGGAGTTGAAGGGCACGACCGGTGCGACCCAGACGGTGCGCGTCGAGCGCGGCCCGGTGCGCGTGTTCGCGCAGGCGCTGATGGACGGCGACTCGGTGTACGACAGCGCCGATGCGCCCGTGCCACCGACGTTCCCATTCGTGATGCCGTTCTGGGGTTCGGAGGGGTCCGGCGGTGCCGCCGGCCTCCCAATCGAGAAACTCCGCGGGCCAGGCCGCGCCATCCTCCACGGGGAGCAGGGCTTCGAGTACTTCCGGTGGCCGAAGGTCGGCGACGTCCTCGTCGGCACCTCAGAGATCACCGACGTGTACGAGAAGGAAAAGTCGAGCGGTGGGAAACTCGAGTTCTACGTGCAGGAAACCACCTGGCGTGATCGAGCCACCGGCGACCCCGTCGTCAAGAACGTCTTCACGCTGGTCATCAACTGCCGCCCACCCAAGCCGGAGTAACACTCGCCCGCTCCCCCACCCGTCGCGTTTGTCGCCGCAAACGCTTCAGCGGTGGCGCAAACGACAAACGCAGTAGAAGGCGGCGGGGCACCCGGGGCGGCTCACCAGGCGATCTCGGCGAGGAAACTCGTGACCAGTCCGACGGTGGACTCGGGGTTGTCGCCGGCGGCGTGGTGACCGGCGGCGGCGATCGTCGCCAAGCGAGCATCTGGGATCAAACCCACGATCTCGTCCGCGCCTTCGGACGACAACACGTCGGAGGCGCCACCCCGGAGCACCAACACCGGGCACGTGAACTTCGCGGCATCTTCGGCGAGGTCACCGACCAGCTGTCGCCATCCCCCACCGTTCGCCAGCTCGCCCCCGTCGCGCAGTTGACGGGTGTAGCCGTGCTTCCACTCCCACCGACCGTCGGCACGCTGGCGCAGATTCCGCGTCAGGCGTGACGGGTCCCCCGCCTTCCGCTGCGGCAAATAGGCCCCGATCGCGGCCGCCGCCTCCGCCAAATCGGTGAACGACTCGTGCGCCCGCATGAACTCGACGATCCGCTCCACGCCCTTGTCTTCGAGGCGAGTCGCGATGTCCACCAACACGATGCCGCGCACCAACTCCGGATGAACGGCCGTGACGGTCATCGACACCAGACCGCCGAGCGAGGCACCCACGAACACCGCCCGATCGAAGCCGAACTCGGAGAGCAACGCCGGAATCGTCGCGGCCAAGGCCTGGCGAGACATCTCGCCCACCGGATCACTATCGCCGTGCATCGGGAGGTCGGGCGCCAGCACGTGATGGGTGGCCCCGAGGGCAGCGCCGAGTGCTTCCCACATGTACGCCGTCTGCCCACCGCCGTGGAGACAGACCACCGGCGGTGCACCGGCGCGCCCCCACTCGAGGTAGTGCACCTGCCTGTCGTCCACCAGGACGAAACCACTGCGGCCCGCGGTCGGGATGTCATGACGGGGAACGTTCGATTCGATCGTCGCGGCCATTCGCTCATCCTGACATGGCCGTCACGATCGTGGCATCCTCACCCCGTGACCGACACGCTCCTTCACGAGTCTTTGATACGACGGCTCATCGCCGAGTACTGCCAGTACTACGACGACGGTCGGTCGGAAGAGTTCGCGTCCCTCTTCAGCGATGATGCAACTTTCAACGTCTTCGGCACCCCTCATCGCGGCCGTCAGGCCATTCACGACAACATCGGCCGCCAGCGGCCGGGCATGCCGCCCGGCCAACACGTGACGTACAACTCCGTCATCGACATCGCCGACGACGGGTCCACCGCGCGCGCCTGGACCGACTTCCTCTACATGTCGAAGACGGACGACGGATTCCGCACGTCGAATGCCGGCCGCTACCACGACCGACTCGTGCGCGAGTCCGATCGCTGGCGTTTCGCCGCCCGCACCATCGTGTTTCTCGGCGACCCGGTGCCTGAAGACGCGTGACTCGCCCCGATTCCGGACACGAACTCGCGCCGACGGTCCGCCAGGGCGATCCGGCGCTCCCGTACCGGCGGCGGATCCGCCTCCACCGCATCGACGCCAGAACGGTGTGGGGTGGACTCGAAGACGACTTCCATCACTTCGAGGTCACGCTCGCCCATGATGGCCAGCAGGTGACGCAGATCGAGATGGAAGCGTTGCGCTGGCCGTGGGCGACGTGTCCGGACGCGGGCGCCAACTTGCAACTCCTCGTGGGCATGGACCTCTCCGATCGGTGCACCGCCGTCGCCGCGGTCGCGGACCCCCACTTCCAGTGCACGCACCAGTTCGATCTCGCCGGACTCTGTGTCACCCATGCCCTACGGGGCACCGAAGTCCGGGTGTACGACGTCGAGCTGAACGTCGGACGCGAAACCGTCAGTCCTGGTCTGTGGCGCGACGGCGAGCTGCTGCACGAGTGGACGCTCGCCGGACCGGGGATGGGTCGCACGCTGATCGATCCGCCACCGTTCACCGATGCCCCGTGGAAGGGTGGCTTCATCCGCTGGGCCGACCAAACGTTGTCACCCCTCGAGGCGGAGGCCGCCATCGTCTTGCGCCGCGCCTGCGACATCGGCATGGGACGCGGGATGGATCTCGAAGCCATCGACACCGCCGTCGAACTCGCCGGCATCATGACCGGCGTCTGTTACTCGATGCAGCCGGAGATCATGCCGGTGGCCTTCCGCTCCCGTGGCACCATCCGAGACTTCGGCCGTCATCCCGACGCCCTCCTGCTCGATCGGCCTCCCTCAGAGTGAGACGAGGTTGGCGAGTCGCGAGAGTCCCTCGACGGCATCCGGTGAGCGCTTCCACGGCGACACGATCAGCCGAGTGACGCCGAGCGCTTCGAAACGTTCGACGTCGGACCGAGACTCGATCCGCGCGCCGAGACAGATCTGAAAACCCTCGGTCGCGAGCCCGGCCGCGTGCCGAAACTCGAGCAATTGACCGACCGACGCAGCGGCCGACTCGACGGTGTGCCCCATCCCGATCCAACCGTCGCCCAGTCGCGCCGCGCGGCGGAGTGCGGCCGCACTCTCGCCACCGACGAGTATCGGCGGCCACGGTTTCTGCATGGGCTTCGGTTCGAACGCCACGGCTTCGAAGTCGAAGAACTCGCCGTGGTGCTCGACCGTGGGCTCGGACCACAAGCGCTTCGCCACCCCGATGATCTCGTCGACGCGGCGGCCGCGGGTCGAGAAGTCGAGCCCCGCCGCAATCCACTCTTGCTCGAGCCAACTCGCGCCGATCCCGAACTCGAAGCGGCCACCACTCAGGATGTCCAAGGTCGCGACGGCGCGCGCCGAGACGAACGGGTGCCGCAGACCGATGTTGTACACGTGCGTGCCGAGGCGGATGGTGGTGGTGCGAGCGGCGATGAACGCGAGATAGGTGAAGGCGTCGAGGACCGGCGTGTCCGCCGGGACCGGCGGATGATCTTCACCGGACCGCGGAGAGCGAGACATCACCACCGGGAACACCAAGTGTTCCGGCAACCACACCGACTCGTACCCGAGCCGCTCGGCTGCGTCGACACACTCGAGGTGGAAGTGCGGGTTGAGCGCACCCAGCGCAACGCCGAACTTCACGTCGTGAACGTCCCGTCGTCCGTTCGCCGCCAACCACCGGCCGCGTGGTTGCCGCCGTCCACGTGCAGGGTTGTGCCGGTCATGAATCCGGAAAGGTTCTCGTTCGCAAGGAAGACGACGGCCGCCGCAACATCGTCCACGTGCCCCGCCCGCGGCAACGGGGTCCGCACCGGAATGGGACCGATGCCCGGGGTCGGGATCACGTCTGGGGCCACGGCATTCACGCGGATGAAGCGACTACCGAGTTCGAGGGCCAGGGTGTGGGTGAGGTTCGCCACCGCGGCCTTCATCGCGCTGTAGACGGCGTAGCCGGGAGCAGCACGATGAGCCTCGATCGACGTGATGTTGATGATCGACCCCCCGGTGTCAGGCATGTGCGGCACCACCGCCCGGACGAAGTTGGTCACGCTCTGGAAGTTCTCCCGCACCAACGCGTCCTGGCCGTTGTCGGTGACATCGAGGAACTCGGCGGCGAATCCCCCACCAGCGTTGTTCACCAGGATCTCGATCGTTCCGAATCGTGCGACCACTTCACCCACCCAGGTGCGCACCGCGTCGCCATCTCGGACGTCCAGCACTCCGGGATAGACGTCACCACCGTCAGCCTCGATCTCCGCGACACACTTCGCGAGGTTCAACTCGTCTCGATCGCAGACCGCGACCGTCGCACCAAATGCTGCGAGCGCCTCCGCGCAGGCTCGGCCGATCCCAACCGCGGCACCGGTCACGATCGCGACGGTGCCGTCGAGGTGAACTGATTCGGGAGAGAGCGTCACGGGCGCAGACGCTATCGCCGCCGTACGATTCTCGAACCGGAACCACCCAGGAGGTTGACGAATGGCGTATTCGGTCAAGGACAAGCACGTGCTCGTGACGGGCGCGTCCACCGGAATCGGCGCCGCACTCGCCATCGGCTTCGCCCAGGCCGGCGCAACGGTCGGCATCTGTGCGCGCCGAGAGCAGGAACTGGCCGAGGTACTCGCCGAGGTCCGGGAGCATGCGCCGGAGTCACGCATGTGGATCATCGATCTCGACGACCTCGACGGGCTGGATGACTTCGCCGCGGAGGTCAGTATCGAACTCGGTGGCCTCGATGTCCTGGTCAACAACGCCGGCATCCCCAAGCGCAAGCACGTCCTCGCGCTCACGCCCGAGATCGTCGAAGCCGTGATGCGGATCAACTACTTCTCGCCGGTTCGTCTCACCCTCGCGTTTCTCCCCGAGCTGATTGAACGCTCAGGCCGGATCGTGAACATCTCTTCCGTTGCTGCTCGGCTGGGTCCGCCGGGCGAAGCTGCGTACACCGCCTCCAAGGCTGCACTCACCGGTTTCTCCGAATCCATGCAGGTGGATCTGGGCATCGCCGGTCACGATGTCGGCGTGCACGTGGTGAACCCGGGCGTGATCGACACGCGTCTGTTTCACCTGCCGGACAACGACCCGTCACTTGCGCAGATCGAAGCGCTGCCGACCCGAGCGATGGTGGACCCGGTCCTCACGGCATTGGACGACGGCACCTTCGAGATCTACGTGCCCGGCTGGTTCGCCGACGTGGTCGGTGGCAAGTTCCCCGACACCGGCGCATTCCTCGCCGGCACGGTCTCCTGGGCCAGGGATCAGGCCGCAACGACCCCCTGACGTCCGTTTCGGCGTCCTGAAGTGCTGCCCCACAGCACTTCAGGACGCCAAAATCGTGGAGCGGTCCCTGAGGGCGACCCGGAGGGCGCCGATGAAGTGACGCCCGCCGTCGGCGAGATCGGACGTGACGGCAGTGATCGGCAACCAGTGCGCTTGGATGAGCCGATGACGACGGTTCGAATCCGCTGCGGTCGCGACGAAACCAGTGTGAAACTCGTCGGAGTCGTATTCGATGGTGATCCGAGCGTCCGGGTACGAGAGGTCGACTCGACCGATGAACTCCAAGCCGTCGTAGATCTTGAACTGGCGCGTCGGGTCGGGTAGACCAGCGTCCCGGATGAGCTGCATCACGATCGTTTCGCGCTCGCTTTCGGTCGGTACTGTCGGCGCCGCCAGGCGAGCCTGCACCAGGGTTCGGAGTGTCCGCACTCCGGGCCGACCTGAGCGCGCCAACCGGGCGATCGCACGATCCAAGTCAGCCAACGTGGTCAGTTCCCGGCGCAGTGCATTCTCGAGTGCGAGTTCGACAGTACGAAACCCGCGCACTGCGCCGAGGTCCAAAAGCGTTCGTTCGATGGTCGTGACCGGAATTGCGCCGATCATCGTGACGTCGGCGTCGGTCAGCGCCTTGGTCTCGTGCACACGAACACCGTCGAGTCGGGAACGACGCCACCGAGGACACGAGATCTCGAGGAGCGTTGCGCTCCCTCCCGGACAACCGTAGAGCCATGTCGCCGCTCGATGAGAGACGGCCGCTCTCGACCCCGCGGCCAGGCAGACGGTCAGGAGACGGCCTTCATGAGTGTCCGGGCTACCGGCGAAGCGCAGGACGGTTTCGTAATCGCTCAACCACTCCCCCCGGGCGCGTCGCTGCCGGATCTGGGAGTAGGTAAAGCCGGCGGACAGTGCGTCCGCGACCAGAAAGAGCCCGTGACGCTGGGCAGCGAACGCAGCAAGTGTGCGTGTCGGTTGGTGTCCCATCCGTCGTATTCGAGCACTTGGGTGCGACATCGACGCTCGACGCCCGCTTTTGGCGTCCTGAAGTGCTGTGTCACAGCACTTCTGGACGCCAAAACGGTGAAGGGGTTGCTGGAGCGCCGGGCTCAGTCGAAGAGGTCGGGTTGTTCGGCGGTGACGACGTCCCAGAGGGGTTGGAACGAGAAACGACCGGCGACGTGAGAACCCACCTGCTCAGCCGTGCGAGCCGCCATCTCCGGGCCAATGAGCACCGGGGTACCCGCCGCCTCGGCCAATAACTGCGCCTGACAGGACCGCTCCATCGTGATGAACCACCACACCGCCTCCTCGACGGAATGGCCGACGGTCAATAGCCCGTGGTTTCGCAGGATCACGGCCTTGTTCTCGCCGAGCGCCCCACCGATACGCCGGCCCTCCTCGACGTCGAGGACAACACCGGTGAAGTCGTCGAACAGCCCGTGATCGTCGAAGAAGGCGCACGCGTCCTGGGTGATCGGGTCCAGGCGACGGCCGAGGGACGACCACGACTTGCCGTAGATCGAATGTGAATGTGCCGCCGCGATCACGTCAGGCCGGGCCGCGTGCACCTGCGAGTGGATCGCGAATGCGGCACCGTTCACCGGCGCGTTCCCCTCGACGACCTCGCCGGTGTGACTCACCAGCAGGAGATCCGAAACCCGGATCTGCTTGAAGCTCTTGCCGAATGGGTTGACCCAGAAGTGGTCTTCGAGTTCGGGATCCCGGGCCGTGATGTGCCCGGCGACGCCCTCGTCGAATCCGAACTTGCCGAACAATCGGAACCCGGCGGCGAGCCGCTGCTTGCGGTATAGCCGTTCCTCCTCGATCGTACGGTTCTCCGGGAACGTCGGGATCTCGATATCAGTCGTCGCCATGCTCAAAAGGTTACGCCTCGGTGAGCATCCTGGATGGGTCCCGCACCCGCCGCGCACCGTGGTCGGAGAGAGCACCCGGCGACGTACGTCGTGTGCAACGGTATTCACATGGCGACGAACCCACCACTGACCTGCCCAGCGTGCCGAGCGATCGATCGAGCGGACGGCGTCGAAGACGGCAACCTCTACAAGATCGGGCACTATCAATTTCGCCGAGAAAGTGTCCTACTTCGAAAGGTCATGCGCGCCCAGGACCGGGTCGCCGATCGAATCACCAACTTCGCCGGATCCCTGCGCTTCGTCTACATCCACACGGCATGGTTCGCCATCTGGATCGCGTTCAACGTCGGCGTCTTCGGCGTCGGCCGCGAGTTCGACAAGTTCCCGTTCGGTCTTCTGACGATGGTCGTGAGCCTCGAAGCGATCTTCTTGGCGACGTTCGTCATGGTCACCCAGAATCGTCAGGGTCGCCGGTCGGACATCCGCAGCGACCTGGACTTCGAGACAAACCTGCGTTCCGAGATCTGGTCCGTCCACATTGGCCAAGCGCTCGGCATCGACGTCGAACACGTCGAAGAAATTGTTCGCCAGGCGGTGAGCGGCGCTCGCGCGGAACTAGAGGGGAACTGAGCCCCCGCTTATGGCCGACCCGAATGTTTCGACGGTCGTCGGAGGTCCGAGAGGTCGTGCTTCACCACAGTGTTGCGATCCGCCACCGAACTCCCGAGCGCAAACTGCGGCCACGCGCCGGAAATCTCTTGGCGGCTGCGTTCACTCCACTCCCGAGACAGTGGGCTCCGGGTCTTGTGGAAGTTGAGCGCGAAGCCGCCGGTGTAGAGGCGGAGGAGCGAGAACCCTCCGGGGTACTCCTTGACCGCGGCAATCTCCTGCAATGTCACCGCCGGCGCCAGCGGACTCACTGTTCGCTTGTTCCGATGGGTGTGACCGGCGTGGTGGAGGAACAGGCCCGGACTCTTCGCGTAGTCGCCGAGAACGGTCGCCGTCTGCGTGGTGTCGAGGGTGTTGCTCGGTGTGATCGGGAACGGGCTCTCCTTCACGATCAACGGGTGATGACCGAACACCATCATCGGTTGGTTCTGATGCTTGGCCAGCTCGGAGCGGAACCATTCGAACTGATCGGTTGAGAGTGCGCCCGGATCGCTGCCGCGCCCGGCCTTGTCGTACGTGTCGATCCCGAGCACGCGGAGGCCGTCGAGTGAGCGACTGAAGTACGTCGGTTGGTCACCGGGAAAGAACTGATCATGGAAGCAGTCGTTGCCCTCCCACGCCCCGACCCGGCACTGCGCGTACTCAGTACCCGCGTGGGATCGATCGTGGTTGCCACGCGTCACGAAGTAGTCGTGCTGATGGCGACCGAACCGGTTGAGGAGCTTGCCCGCGCGGCTGAGGTCGAGGGGCACCGCTTCGGCGGTGATGTCGCCGGCGGCGAACAGGTACCGCGCCCCGGCGTCGCGAGCGTCCTCGACCATGGACTCGAGCATGACCTCGGGATACGGCGGTCGGCCGGGAAGCTGGCTCACGCCCTTGATCTGCGGAATACCTCCGACCAACCCGGCCTGGGTCTCGCCCATATGCAGGTCGTTGCACAACGCGATCGAGAACAGGAACCGGCCCGGCGGCGGCTTCGGCACCGTGAAGGAATACGGACCACCCGCAGCCAGACCGAAGTCCGACGTGCCGACGGCGTTACCGGCGATCAGGTCGAACGGCGTCGGTCGGGCGTCGGTTCCCTGCGAGCGGGCCCGGTAGTAGTAGGTCTCCCCCGGCTCCAAGCCCGTGAGTTCGACGACGTGGTACGGCGTGTCGTCACCGCGGCTCCGAGTCGTCCGCCGCAAGCGATCGGGGTGCGTTCCCCACTGCACCTCACCATCGGAGCGAGCGGGTTCCATGCGACCCAAGCCGTCGTCGGTCCCCGGGTGACCCGTGTACCACGTGATGACGGCGGAGCCCTCGGTCAAGGTGACCAGCTCGAGGTTGACGGCTGCGACCGACGTCCGTGCCGACCGAGATTGGGTGACGCCTGTGAGTAGTTGGCGCCGGGCGAGGAACGGCGACGCAGCGGCGACGCCGGACCACCGGAGAAACTCGCGGCGAGTGAAGTCGCAGCCGGGCACGTCAGCCGGCTTGCGTGCTGACGGCCTCGGCGGCCGTCGCCGCACCTTCAGGATCGAGGTATCGCCAACTCTGCACCCGCATGTCGTCGTCGAGTTCGTAGACGCGCGGTTGACCAGTGGGGATATTGAGCTCGAGCACCTGCTCGGGCGTCATCCCTTCGAGGTGCATGGCCAGCCCGCGCAACGAGTTGCCGTGCGCGGCCACGAGGACCACGTGTCCGCCGACGAGATCGGGAACGATTGCGTCGTACCAGCAGGGCAACATCCGGTTGATGACATCCGCGAGACATTCGGACTTCGGGATCGCGTCCGGCGGAATGGCTGCGTACCGTGGGTCCGCCGACACATCCCAGTCCAGCGGCGGCGGCGGAACGTCGAAGGAACGGCGCCAGATCTTGACCTTGGCGGCGCCGAACTCCTCGGTGGTCTGCTTCTTGTCCTTGCCCTGGAGCGCGCCGTAGTGACGCTCGTTCAGCCGCCACGACCGCCGCACCGGGACCCAACTCCGATCACACGCAGCCAGGCTCAGTTCCGCAGTACGGATCGCCCGCTTCTGCAACGACGTGTGGAGCACGGTCGGGAGGACGTCGTGTTCCGCGAGCAGCTCGCCGCCCCGCACCGCCTCCGCCTCGCCCTTCGCCGTGAGCCCCACATCGACCCACCCGGTGAAGAGGTTCGCCAGGTTCCACTCGCTCTGGCCGTGACGGAGCAGGATCAGCGTGGACATGACGGAGCAGGTTAGAGGCCGGGCAGTTCGGTCAACGCGCTACGCCGGTCCGGGGAGACCGATGGTCTTGGTCTCGAGGTACTCCTCGAATCCGGCCACCCCGTGCTCGCGACCCAAGCCGCTCTGCTTGTACCCGCCGAACGGCGAATCGGGGCCGAACCACTGCCCGCCGTTGACGGCGATGGTTCCGGTCCGGATGCGGCGGGCGACGCCGTAGGCACGCTCCAGGTCCGTGCCGTTCACCGCGCCCGACAGCCCGTACTTCGAGTTGTTCGCGATCCGCACCGCGTCGTCGTCGGTGTCGTAGGGAATCACCGCGAGGACCGGGCCGAAGACCTCCTCCTGCGCGAGCGCGGAGTCCGGGTCGACATCCACGAAGAGGGTCGGCTCGACGTAAAACCCCTTCTCCAGATGCGCCGGCCGGCCACCACCGACGACGAGTCGAGCACCATCGGCTTTGGCCTGCTCGATGTGGCTGAGCACGCGCTCGCGCTGGCGGGCGTTGATGAGCGGACCCTGGAGGTTCTCCGCATCACTGGGATCGCCGTACTTCCAGTTCTCGAACGCAGCCGTGAGCAGCTCGACCCCTTCGTCGTACCGCGAGCGAGGGAGGAGCATGCGGGTGGTAATCGCGCAGCCCTGGCCACCGTGCATGCACACCATGGCGCCGGCGCCGGCCTGGGCCTCGAGGTCGGCATCGTCGAGAACGATGTTGGCGGACTTGCCTCCGAGCTCGAGGAAGACCCGCTTCAGAGTTTCCGCGCCGCGCGCCATGATCCGTTTGCCGACCGCGGTCGATCCGGTGAACGAGACCATGTCCACGCGCGGGTCCGCGGTCAGCATCTCACCGACGTTGGCGGCGTCGGCGGACGTCACGATGTTCAGGACTCCGGCGGGAATGTCGGTGTACTCCGCGACCAGCTTGCCGATGTGCGTCGCACTCCACGGCGTGTCCGGCGCCGGCTTCAGCACCACGGTGTTCCCGGCTGCGAGGGCGGGCACGATCTTCGAGAGGTTCAGCATGAACGGGAAGTTCCACGGCGTGATCGCCGCCACCACACCGATGGGCTCACGCACCACCCGCCGGGCACTGGTCATCCCGAAGAACTCATGCACCGGGAGGTCGTACTCCCACTCGACGCGGTCGATACAGTCGATGTCCCATTCCATGTCGTCGATGCAGCTGTCCTGCTGAACCGCGTACGTGAGCATCAACGGAGCACCGACCTCCGCCACGATCTGGGGTCGGAGCGTCTCCCGCTCCTTACCCAGCGCCTCGTGGAGTTGACGGAGACCGCGCTTGCGCAACTCCGGGTCGTTCGCCCACTCGGTGTCGTCGAATGCTCGACGCGCCGCGGCGATGGCACGCTCCATGTCGTCGGCGCCGCCGTCGGCAACCTGGCCGATTTCGGCTTCGGTCGCGGGGTTGATGTTGGCGTACGTCGCCCCCGACGCGGCATCAACGAGCTCACCGTCGATCAGCATGCGCGCTTCACCCGAGACCGTCATAGTTGCTCCTTCCGACGGGCCGACCGCACGACCGACCGCGGCGGCACACTACGCGACTTCCCAGAGTTCGGCGCGCAGATGGTCACGGCATGCGGTGGGCGCGCCGTAGCATTTCCCCGTGCGAATCGCCGCGGTGGACCTTGGATCGAACTCGTTCCACCTCATCATCGCGGACGTCCACCCGGATGGCAGCTTCACGCCGGTGAGCGGCGAGAAGGAGATGCTGCGGCTCGGCGACGTCGTGAGTCGTGAAGGGATGATCACCCTCGAAGCCGCCGACGCGGCCGTGGCCACGATGCGCCGATTCCGTCTCATCGCCGAGGCCGCCGGCGCCACCGAAATCCTGGCGTGCGCCACCAGCGCACTCCGCAGTGCGAGCAACGGCGCCGAAGTCCTGGACCGGATCGAGCGTGAGGCGGGCATCACCGCCGACGTGATCGACGGTCTCGAAGAAGCGCGCCTGATCTTCACGGCGATCCGGGCCGCCGTCACCATCGACCCGTCGCCGGCGGTATGTTTCGACTTGGGGGGCGGCAGCCTCGAGATCATGGTCGGCGATGTCGGTGGCCTCACGTGGGCGGCGAGTGAACGGCTCGGGGTCGCGCGTCTGAGCGCGGAGTTCGTGCGTTCTGATCCGATCTCAGAAGCTGATCGCCGGCGGCTGCGTCAACACATCCTCAGCGTGCTCGGACCCCGAGCGATCGACGCGGGAGAGTTCGAGCCGAAGATGGCGATCGGAAGCAGCGGCACCATCGAGGATCTCGGGCACATGATCGCCGCCCGCCGCGACGCCAAGATGCCGCGCACGTTTCACCACCTCTCGTTCACCCGCGACGAACTCGACGAGTTGCGAGATGTGCTGGTTGACTGCACGAGTGCCCAACGCAAGAAGCTCGACGGTCTGGACGCGAAGCGGATCGACCTGATCGTGGCCGGCGCGGAGCTCATGAGCATCGCGATGGAGCTGTTCGATGTCGCCGAGATGACGGTCAGCGAGTGGGCGCTGCGAGAGGGCATGGTGCTCGATGCCGTGGGCCGCCACGACGAAGCCGACTGGTCCGACGATCCGTTCGCGATCCGCCGGGCGTCGGTCCAGTCACTGGCTCGGCGCTGTTCGTGGCCCGAAGCCCACTCTCGTCACGTTGCCCGCCTCGCGCTCGAGCTGTTCGATCAGACGCGTGAGCTCCACCACCTCGACGACGACGATCGGGAACTCCTCGAGTACGGGGCACTGCTCCACGACATCGGCGAACACGTCGCGCACGAAGGTCACGATCGCCACGCCGCGTATCTCGTCCACCACGGCAACCTGCGCGGCCTCACACCCGCCGCCATCAGCGTGTTGACCGGTCTCGTCCGCTGGCACCGGCGTGGGGACCCCAAGCCCAACGACGATCTTGTCGGCACCTTGGACCCTGACCAGCGCGACCGCGTCCGCCGGCTCGCGGCCATCCTCCGCATCGCCGACGGCCTCGACCGCGGGCGCAAGCAAGTGGTGACGGGGGTCCAGGTTCGGCTCGGCCCCGAGTTGGTTCTGCTCCCCATCCGCTCCGATGGCGACCCCGAACTCGAACTCTGGGGTGCTCGTCGCAAACGGGAGTTGTTCGAGCGCACCTTCTCCCGAGAAGTCGAGTTCACCGCCCACCCGGCCGGCTGAACTTCAGCGCTAGAGACCCGTCGCCGTGTGGTGAAGAATGCGAGCAGTGGTCTCCACCACATCGGCACGTGAGGTTCCGTAGGCTCCGAGGTCAGCGTGGAAGGCCGCCATGCGCTCCAACATGGAGACCATCGCCGCAGCAGCTGCGTAGGGAGCAAGACCGGAGTCGACCCGCGCCGCGACCTTGGCGCCGATGCCTTCGGTGAGTGGCCGGAGCGCGGCGTTACGCACCGCACGGAACCGCTCGTCACCCTCCTGCGCAGCGAGGTTGCGAGTACGCAACACCGCGCGATGGGAATCCCAGTTCGCGATAAACACCTCCACCAGTTGGCGCGCGCAGTCGAGACCGTTGGTGCCGTTCCAATCTTGGCTGAGGAGTCTGCTCAGCGACGCGGTCTCTTCGCCGACGGCCGCCGAGAGCGCGAGCACCGCCGCTTCCACATCACCGAAGTATTGGTAGAAAGTCGCCGGCGAGAGTCCGACGGCCCGAGCGATGTCCACCACCTTCAGCTCGCGCAGACCGTTGTCCTCGAGCAACTGTGCGGTGGCATTCAGGAGTCGCTGGCGAGTCTCGGCGCCGCGCCGCCCCAATGGCCGGCCATCAAGGGCAACGGTGGTGGCGCCGTCGTCAGGCATCGGGCCCGAAGTCCACGAACGCCACCTCATCACTCGCTGGACGATACGTGGCGCGAAGCCGCATGCCGATCACCGCATCCTCGGGCGCGACCGTCGGCAACTGGGCGATGAAACGCGCACCGGGTTCGTCGAGATCGACGAGCCCAACCACGAACGGGACCTGCTCCTTGAACGGCGGGATCCCGTTCTGACGGATCACCGTGAATGAGTGCAGCGAGCCGAGGCCGGTCGCCGTGATCCACTCCAGACGCTCCGAGCCGCAGTGTGGGCAGGCGAGGCGCGGGTAGTGGTGATGAAGTCCGCAGTTCGGACAACGCTGGATGCGCAACTCACCTCGCAAGGCCCCGGCGAAGAACTCAGCCGCCTCCGGTGAGACCCGGGGGATCAAGTAGGACGGCACACCGGTGTCGCTCACGCCGGCTCGGTCCCGAACACAACCGTGCCCATCGTGGAGAGCCAGCCGCCGCTGCCGTGCGCAACTGCGATCTCCGCACCATCGACCTGGCTGTCGCCGGCCTCGCCGCGGAGTTGGCGAACCGCTTCACACATGAGGAACAGACCGCGCATCCCCGGATGGGTGGCCGAGAGGCCGCCGCCGTCGGTGTTGGTAGGAAGCGCACCACCGAGCCGAAGCGCGCCCGACGCGACGAACGGTCCACCCTCGCCCTTCGGCGCGAAGCCGAGATCCTCGAGGCACACCAGGACGGTGTACGTGAACGAGTCGTACATCTGAAAGGTGTCGACATCGGCCGGAGAGATGCCCGCTTCGGTGAAGGCTTTCGGCCCGGTCACTGCCCCGGCAGTCACGGTGAGGTCCGGCATCGCCTGGATCGAGTGATGAGTCATACCCGCCGCCGCACCGCGCACGTAGACGAGTGGACGACCGGACTCCTTCGCGCGCTCCTCGGTCGTCAGCACGATGGCGCAACCGCCGTCGGAGACCACGCAGCAATCCAGTTTGTGGAGCGGATCAGCGACGAGACGCGAGCCCAGGACGTCGTCCACGGTGATCGGGTCCCGGTACATGGCGTTCGGGTTCCGCCCCGCGTGCTCTCGCGTCTGCACCGAGATCGACGCAAGCTGTTCCGAGGTGGTGCCGTACTGATGCATGTGCCGTTGTGCGGCCATGGCGTATGCGCCCACCAAGGTGAGCCCGGTCGGCAACTCCCAACTCATCGGATACGGCATGGCCGCGGCGCCGCCACCACCGGCGCGCCCGGTTCCGAGCGACCGCCCCGCCGCCGAGAACTCGTTGTTGCCGTAGACGATCGCAACGGTGTCCACGTCGCCGGCCTGAATGGCGCGGTACGCGTGCAGGAGATGGAACTCGAAGCTCGAACCTCCACAACTGGTGGAGTCGAGCCAGTGCGGGGTAAGACCCAAGTATTCCGCGAGCTGCACCTCGTGCATCCCGCCGTACCCTGCCGACGCAAGGCCGTCGATCTCCTGCTTGGTCATGTTGGCATCCGCCGCCGCGCGGCCGAACGCCTGCGCCTGGAGCATCAGCGCGCTCAGGTCCGGCGTCTTCGGACCGTCGGCCAATCCCACACCGGCAACACACACGCGACGGGTCACGGCGGCGGACCCTACTGAAACGGGTCACCGCGTGTTGTGGGAGCATCGACGACGTGTTGTCCGACCTGCTCCGCCCTCTGTCCTCCGATCTCGCCGACGCGTTCGCGGACACACCGACGCCCGTGCCACTACGTGACGATCACATTGCGTTCTTCGACCGGCCGCTGCCCGATCTCGGGGACTCCTCCACACGCGTCGTCATCCTCGTCGGGCCTGAGGCGACGGGTGCTCAGTCGGCACTGCATGCCCTCGCCGACCATCTGGGCGCCCCGGTGGCCAACACCTGGGGCGCCAAGGGCATCTACCCGTGGGATGACCCTCATCACATCGGCACGTGTGGACTGCAGCGCGATGACTTCTCGCTGCTCGGGTTCGGTGAGTTCGACGTCGTGCTCATGCTGGGCATCGACGACCTCGAAGCGAAGCCGGACCGGAGCACCTGCCGGAAGATCGAGGAGATGCGCCCCTATGCGCTCGATCAACTTCGTTCCGCCTCGACACCTCGGCCGATGGTGTCGCAGCCGAACCAGCTCTACACCCGGATGGCCGCGATCGCGCAGCCGGGATACGTGGACGACTCGTACCCCCGCCATCCGGCGCGTGCGGTCATGGACTTGAAGCAGTCACTGGGGCCGGGCACGCGGGTCACCGCGCAGCCCGGGCTCGCCGGACTCTGGATCGCGCGGACGTTCCCCACGGACCGCATGGGTAGCGTGATCGTTCCTGCCGTCGATCGGCCTGGAATCGGCGCGGCCGTCGGGTTGGTGTCGGCGGCACAGGGCGCCGACACCGTTGGCGTCGTGCAGGGTCCCGTCGACGATGTCACCGCCGAAGTCATGCGCGTCGCCCACCACCACGAGCTACCGCTGCGACTCGAAGTGTGGGACGACGACGTCGACTGGTCCCGCACCGCAAACCTCATCGCCGCCGCCGGCCCCGTTGTCGCCTGGACCTGACCCAACGCCGGCCCTCCGATCCGCCGGCGTTTGTGTCTCAAGCCGCAGCGAGCGGCCTCAGACGACAAGCGATGGGTTCCCGCTCGGCAGGAAAGCCGAAGCGAGGCGTCAGCGCGACCAGGTCCAGCCGATGACCCGCCGAGCGGGGCCCGAGCGGCCTGCGACGAAGTCGCAAGAGCGGGAAAGTAGGTACCGTGTCGAATCCAGGCCCATCCGCCCCCCAAACCCCGGGAGCCAGCAGTGCAGATCGACGACATGATCATCGTGAGCGTGGACGACCACATCGTCGAGCCGCCGAACATGTTCGACGCCCACCTGCCCGCCAAGTACGCGGACATCGCACCGAAGCTCATTCGCAAGGACGATGGCACGGACGTCTGGAAGTTCCAGACCATCGAGGTTCCGAACATCGGCCTCAACGCGGTGGCCGGTCGACCGAAGGAGGAGTACGGGATCGATCCCACCTCCTTCGACGAGATCCGCCCCGGTTGCTACGACGTCGAGAAGCGGATTCTCGACATGAACGCCAACGGCACACTCGGCTCGATGAACTTTCCCAGCCTTCCCGGTTTCGCCGGCCGCCTCTTCGCCACGCTGGAGGACAAAGACACCGCAAAGGTGTTGGTCCAGGCGTACAACGACTGGCACATCGACGAGTGGTGCGGCCACGCGCCGAACCGGTTCATCCCGTTGGCAATCCCGATGATCTGGGACCCCGAGGCACTCGCCGACGAGGTCCGGCGGGTCGCGAAGAAGGGGTGCCACGCGATCACGTTCCCGGAGAACCCCGAACCCTTGAACCTGCCGAGCCTCCATTCAGACCACTGGGATCCGTTCTGGCAAGCCTGCTCGGACGAAGCCACCGTCGTCTGCATGCACATCGGTTCGTCGGGCAAGCTGGTCATGACCTCGGTTGATGCGCCGATCGACGTGTTGATCACACTCCAGCCGATGAACATCGTCCAGTGCGCGGCGGACCTCATCCACTCCCCCGTGTTCCGGAAATTCCCCGACGTCACCGTGGCGCTCTCCGAAGGCGGCATCGGTTGGATCCCGTACTTCCTCGAGCGCCTCGACCGCTCCTACAAACTCCACAAAGCGTGGACCGGTGCGGACTTCGGTTCCAAGCTGCCGAGCGAAGTCTTCCTCGAGCACGTCATGCTCTGTTACATCAACGACGGTGTCGGCGTGAAGCTCGCGCGCGACATCGGCGTCGAGCGCATCACCGTCGAGATCGACTACCCGCACTCCGACGCAAACTGGCCCGACGCGCCCGAGGTCATCGCCGCGGAGTTCGCGACTACCGACCTCACGGACGCCGAGATCAACGCCATGACGCATGAGAACGCCATGCGGTTTTTCCAGTACGACCCGTTCGCCACGCGTCCGCGCGAACGCTGTACCGTCGGCGCGCTTCGGACTGAAGCCGTCGGTTGGGATGTCTCCCCGAAAGCCACCGCCCTCCGGAAACCCACTCACCACGACGGCCCGGTCAAGATCACCGACCTCTCCCCGACTGCGTAAATCAGCAACCGAAGGTGAGGGACAAAAGCACGCGCTTGCCACAGTCCGCGCCCCCGAACCGGGGCCCGAGCGGCCTGGCCCGCAGGGCCGAGAGCGGGAGACCAAGGTGAGGGACAAAAGCACGCGCTTGCCACAGTCCGCGCCCCCGAACCGGGGCCCGAGCGGCCTGGCCCGCAGGGCCGAGAGCGGGAAATCAGTGTTCGATCCTTATGCGTACGAAACCCACGAGGACCCGTACCCGATCTACCGGTCATTGCGCGACGACGCGCCTGCGTACGTCGACGAGACCAGGGGGTTCTGGGCATTGTCGTGCTACGACGACGTCCGTCGCGCCATCGACGACTGGCACACCTTCTCGTCGACCGGTGGCATCACCCTCGAACGGGATGCGCAGGCAGTTGACCCGATGCTCATCGAGATGGATCCGCCGCGCCACACCGAGCTCCGAGCGCTGGTCAGCCGGGCCTTCACACCCAAGCGAGTCGCCAATCTCGCCACCCCGACACGCACCCTCGCCACCGAACTCCTCGCCGCGTGTGGTCCCGAGTTCGACGCGATCGAAGACTTCGCCGGGGTGCTGCCGATGGCGGTCATCTCCACCATGCTCGGCATCCCCCGTGCGGACCAGGACGAGGTACGCGGTTGGACCGACGCGATGTTGCATCGCGAAGCCGACAGTTCAGACATCACCGAGGCCGGTCTCGCCGGCGCCACGCAGCTGTACCTCTACCTGGACCGGCTGATTGCCACTCGGCGCGACGCACCCGGCTCTGATCTCGCGAGCGCGCTCATCACTGCGTCGGACGATGCGCAATCACTCCGGCCCGAGGAGGTCATGGGTTTCCTGTTCCTCCTCGTGATCGCCGGCAACGAGACCACCACGAAGCTGATCGGCAATGCGCTGTACTGGCTCTGGAAGTTTCCTGATCAGCGAGACCTGCTCCTCCGCGATCCGTCGGCCATCCCGATGGCGGTCGAGGAGATCCTTCGCTACGACACTTCGACTCAGAGCCTGGCCCGCCTCCTCACCCGCGACGTCGAACTGCATGGCACCACGTTGCCGGCAGGGATGAAGGGGCTGCTGCTTTTCGGCTCCGCCAATCGCGACGAACGGCAGTGGGCGGACGCGGACATCCTCGACGTCACCCGAAACCCGGCCGGCCACCTCGCGTTCGGTCATGGCATCCACCACTGTCTGGGCGCAGCCTTGGCCCGGCTGGAAACTCGCGTCGCGCTCGAAGAACTTCTGCCCCGGCTCGGCCGCTACGACATCGACGAGCCGGCAGCGCGACGGGTCCACTCGGGCAACGTTCGCGGTTTCGCCCAACTCCCCGTGATCGGATCACCCTCATGACCGCAACGGTCGTGCTCGTGCACGGCGCGTGGCACGGGGCCTGGTGTTGGGACCTCGTGGTCGGCCAACTCCGGAAGCAGGCCGTGCCCGTCGTCGCGATCGACCTGCCCGGTCACGGTGCCAGCACCGAACCCCTCACCGACCTCCACGGCCACGGTGACGCCGTACGCGCCGCGCTCGACGCGATCGACGGACCGGTCGTGCTCGTCGGCCACTCCTACGGCGGCGCCGCGATCACCGACGCCGGAACCCACCCTTCCGTGCACCACCTCGTATATCTGACTGCCTTCAGTCTTGACGCCCACGAGAGCATCATCGCCAACGATCTCCCCGACGACGAACGTGCCGAACTCGCCGACGCCATCGAGTTCAACGAGGACGGGACCATCGTCGTGGATCCGGCGAGAGCCGGCGACATCTTCTACGCCGATTGCGAGCCGGCCACAGTCGCGACCTACGTCTCGAAGTTGGTCCCCGAAGGTGCTGCGGGATTCTCGCAGTTGCCGCGCGCGGTGGCGTGGCGAGAACGACCGAGCACCTACGTGGTGTGCACTGAAGACCGCGCGATCGCGCCCGCACTGCAACGCCAGCTCGCCGCCCGATGCAACGACGTCATCGAGTGGCCAACATCCCACAGTCCGTTCGCAGCCCGTCCGGAGTTGGTGAGCGAGTTGCTCGTCACGCTCGCGCGAACGCTCGAGCCGTGAAGGACCGCACCGCCGACTACCAGCGCACGAATCGCGAGTTCTGGGACGACGACGCCGACGACTATCAAGCTGCGCACCAGGAACAGCTCGCCCGGCCCGGTCGGTGGGGAGTCTGGGGAACACCGGAGTCCGAACTCGGCGTCATCGGGAATGTCGACGGCCTTACGGTGCTGGAACTCGGGTGCGGCGCCGCGCAGCACACGATCGGCGTCGCGTCTGCCGCCGCTCGCCGAGTCGGACTCGACCTCTCCCGAGCCCAGCTCCGGCACGCGGTCGCGAACCTGGAACGGGCCGGACTCCGAACACCGGTCGTCTGTGCGAGCGGAGTCGCCACCCCGTTCAAGGACGAGAGCTTCGATCTCGTCTTCTGCGATCACGGAGCCATGAGCTTCTGCGATCCGTACGACACTGTGCCGGAGGTCGCTCGGCTGCTCCGGCCCGGCGGCCGGCTCGTCTTCAATCTCTCGACGTTGTTTCGCCTCGTGTGCTTCCCGATCGGCGACCCTGATGCACCGATCAGCGATCGCCTTCACTCGCCGTACTTCGGAGCGCGCATGTTCGACTGGGGCGACGGAACCATCGACTTCCAGCTGACGCACGGCGAGTGGATCCGGCTGTTCCACGCGCACGGCTTCGAGATCGAAGATCTGATCGAGATTCAGGCGCCGGCGGACGCGTCCACGAGCTACGAGTACGCCGACGTGGAGTGGGCTCGACGCTGGCCGACCGAAGAGGTTTGGAAAGTCCGCAGAGGCAAGAGGGCGAGCGGATAGGCAGATCGAGCGCACGCGGTCTCCGCTCGCCCGTGGCCCGAGCGGCCCGTGAACGAAGTGAACAGGAGCGGGAAACCGGTGACCTAGCGCCGCTCGAACGTGACCCCGGCCGCTTCGCGGTCCCACGTCGCGGCCGTGACGCCCTCGTCCCGAAGCTGATACTTCAGTACCCGGCCCACCGGGTTGCGGGGCAAGTCCAAACGAAACTCGATGTAGCGCGGGATTGCGAAGTACGGGACGCGGTCGGCGCACCATCGGCACAACGCTTCTTCGGTGACGAGCCCCTCGCCCGCAACCAAGACGGCCGTGACCTTGACGTCGTCCTCACCCTGCTCGCTCGCCACTGCGTGCACCGCGACGTCGGCGACGGCCTCGTGTCCGATCAGGGTGCGTTCCATCTCGAAGCTCGAGATGTTCTCGCCCCGGCGGCGGAGATAGTCCTTCTTACGATCCACAAAGTACAGGAAGCCGTCGGCATCGAGCCGGCCGAGATCGCCGGTGTGGAACCACAGGTTGCGAGACACGTCGACGGTCGCCTCGGGACGATTCCAATATCCGGAGAACATCAGGTTCGGACCGTTTGGACGACACACGATCTCGCCGGTCTCGCCCACCGAAACGGGCACGTCGTTGTCGTCGACGATCTGCACTTCGAACTCGTGCACGTTCGGCTTGCCGGCGGCACCGGCCTTGTTGGTCTCTCCCGCAGGAAGCATCGAGATCAACGACGCTTCGGTGAGTCCGTACCCGCCGCTGAAGGTGGCACACCCGAACCGCTCCCGCCACACCGAATCCGTCGCCGGCGGCATCGGTGCGGCTGCGCACAACCGCAACCGGTGACCGGCCTGCTCAGGATGATCCTCGGCGTTGGCAATCAAAATGGCCAGCGAGCCGAGCATCGAGAGCATCGTCGCTTGGGTCCGCTGCACCTCGGGCCAGAATCGGCTCACCGAGAACTTCCGTACGATCGCGGCACGTCCTCCCGTCAGCAACGTTCCGACCACGCAGACCGAAATGGCGTTGAAGTGGAAGAGCGGCAGCGGCGTGAGCACCACGTCGTCGGCGCGCCGGCCCCACGCGCGGGCGATCTGCTCGGCCAACCCGACCACGTACCGATGCGGGAGCATGCAACCCTTCGACGGACCGGTGGTACCCGCGGTGTAGATAAAACACGCGAGGTCCGCCGGGCCGACCGCAACCTCCGGGACCGCGACGGTTGCGCCCGCGTCCAGCGCCTCCTGCCAGCTCAGCGTGCGGAGTCCAAGATCCGCGGCGGGGTTCTCGCCCACAATGACCGCCGCTTCGAGGATGGGCGTCGTTTCCCGTGCGATGGCACCCACCCGATCGGCCAGATCGTCCTGCACCACGATCACGCGGGCGCCGCAGTCCGCCAACACATGGCGGAGGAACTCGCCCCTGTACGCCGTATTGATGGGCACCTGGATTGCTCCGAGACGGAGCGCGGCAAAGAAGGAGATAACCTGTTCGACCCGGTTCTCGATCAGGGTCGCCACCCGATCACCGCGGATGACACCCAGGTCGAGGAACGTACCGGCCAGTGCCAACGCGGCGGTGTTGACCGCACGTGCGCTCCAGCCATCGCCGTCAAAGTCGAGGTACGGGCCGTCCGGGTCATCGGCGAGTCGTTCCGTCAGCGCAGCAAGAACAGTCGTGGGCCCGGAGGTCATCACGCCGAGCGTAGCGGCGACCCAAATGCCCATCGCTCTGGTACTCCTGGAAGCCACCGGCCAGAATGCTCCTGTCCCGGGCGAACCGGCCCACGCGGGGCGAACCCACCATGACGACCGATCACCCGAGCTTCGAGCAGTCGGCGGCGATTCCACGTGCCTTGCACGCAGCTGATCCCTTTGCGCTCGTGTTCGAACGATCACCGGTGGGCGTGGCGATCGGTCGGCCCGGTGGCGAGATCGTCTACGTCAACGAGATGATGTGCAACCTGCTCGGCACGAAGCGCGAAGACGTCACGGTCGGGAGCTTCATCGATGCCGCCCACCCCGAACACAAACCTGGCGTCAAGCGCCGCTTGCGATCACTCGAGAACGGCGAGTTCCAGACGTTCGTTCGTGACACCCGCTTTCAACGCGATGACGGCAGCGTGGTCAACGCACGCTTCCATGTCGGGGCGACCCGGAATCCCGACGGCTCGATTGCCTACCTTGTCGCGCACGCCGAAGACATCACCGAGAATCGACGGACCGAAGCGGCACTGCAGACGAGCGAGGACCGGTTCCGCGCCGCGAGCGAGGCCAGTCTCGACTCTCTCGTGATGATGGACGCAGTGCGCGATGAATCCGGCACGATCGTCGACTTCGTGATTCGGGTCGCCAACGAGAACGCGGCGGACCTCTTCGGGGTGCCGGTCGACATGATGCTGGACAAGCTTGTGAGTCCACACTTTCCGGCCGAGCACAAGGAGGCGCAACTCAGGAAGTATCGGCGCGTCGTCGAGACCGGAATGCCGCGCCGGCTCGAGTACTCGATCGACCACCCACGGGTCTCGGCCCGCTGGATTCGAGAACAACTCGTGAAGGTCGACGACGGTCTCGCCATGACCTGCAGCGACATCACGGACCAGAAGAGTGCGGAGCTGTCGCTCCGGGACAGCGAGGAGCGCATTCGGTCGCTCTTGCGCCACGCGGTGGATGTGGTCTGCATCATCGATGCGGGCGGATTCGTCCGGTATGCCAGCCCGGCCGTCGAACACGTCCTGGGCTACGACACCGAGACCTTCTGCGCCACCCACCCCTTCGAACTCGTGCACCCGGACGATCTCGCCGGTTGCGTCGAGCAGTGGAACTCCCTCGGTGGCACGTTCGACGCTCGGTTCACCGCAGAGGTGCGCGCATTGCATCACGACGGCGCCTGGCGTTGGATGGAACTCAGCGTCCGAGATCTGCGGCATGAGCCCACGATCGATGGATTCGTCGTCCACTTCTACGACGTCAGCGAACGGCGCTCAGCCCAGCAAGCCTTGCTCCATCAGACCTTGCACGACGGCCTCACGAACTTGCCAAATCGCGCGTTGCTCCTCGACCGGCTCAGCCATGCCTTCGATCGTGCGCTCCGGCGAGACACGAACGTCGCGGTGCTGTTCCTCGACGTCGACCACTTCAAAGCCGTGAACGACACCCACGGCCACGCCACCGGCGACGCACTGCTGCGCGAGGTGGCCGATCGTCTCCGGGTGACGGTTCGTCCCGAAGACACGGTCGCCCGGCTCGGCGGTGACGAGTTCGTCATCTGCTGTGAGGAGATCGAGGACACCAAAGCGGCGATCGCGATGGCCGACCGCGTCCGCGAGGCGTTCACCGAACCTTTCCATCCCGACGGCCACGAGATTGCCGTCGGCACGAGTATCGGCATCGCGATCGCGGGACCCTCCACCGAAAGCCCCGAGGCCGTGCTCCGGGACGCCGACGCCGCGATGTACGTCGCCAAGGCACGCGGCCGTGATCGATCGGTGCTGTACGACGACGCGCTCCGCCGCCGCGTCCTCGAACACCTCGATACCGAGGCCGGATTGCGGGCCGCGCTGAAGCGGGGCGACCTGGTCGTGCACTGGCAACCCGAGTTCGATCTCGTCACCGGTCGGGTGAGCGGGGTCGAAGCCCTCGTCCGCTGGCAGCACGAGGAGCGCGGTCTGCTCCTCCCCGGCGAGTTCCTCGGTGCCGCCACGCTCGCCGGACTCGACGCACCCCTCGGTGGTTTCGTGCTCGAAGCTGCGTGTCGCCAGTTCCGGGAATGGGTCGACGCCGGTCTGGCTCCCGCACGGTTCTGGCTCAATCTGAGCCCGACCCAACTCGCATGGAGCGGGACTGTCGACAAGGTGCGCGACGTACTGGCGGCCCACGGTCTCACTCCCGCCCAGGTCGGCTTCGATGTGCCGGAGCCCGCGATCGCAGAGATAGACCGCGCTCGTCGTGCGAGTGCCGAACTCGCCGGTCTTCGTGAACTCGGTTGCGCGATCGCGATCGACGACTTCGGCACCGGGCATGCGTCGCCACTCGCCGTCCGGCGCTACGCGATCACGCACGTGAAGCTCGACCGTTCGCTGGTCCAGACCGGAGCCAAGGGTGATCCCATCCTGCCTGCGTTGATGAGCCTGGCCAAGATGCTCGACGTCACCGCCATCGCCGAGGGGATCGAGACCGAGGACCAGCTCGACCGAATCCGGCGAGCCGGATGTGCCGGCGCGATTGGGAACTATCTCGCGCCGGCCGCGCCGGCCGAGACCACTACGGCGTTGCTGCACCACCATCGGAGCGGCGCGCGCGCGTGAGGGCCAGAGCCCGCAGCAGTTCATTTCGCAGTTGGCGTGGGTCGATCACGTCGTCGTAGCTCACGCGATCGGCCGAGGCATAGGCACCACCGAGATCCGCGTGCTCCAGCAGCGCGCGAACGTCGGGCTCCACGCCGGCCGCATCCGAGCCGGTCTCCGCGGGCATCGCGCCGAGCCGAGCGCCGGGCAGCGCCAGCGTCGTCGTCTGCGCGTCGAACGGGTTCATTGCCATGAGCGCGGCACCGAAGCCGTACGCCTTCCGTAGCGTCACGTGCAGTTTCGGTCCACGAATCCGCGCTTGGGCCTCGAACATCTGCGCGGCGGCGCGCAATATGCCGGATGCTTCTGCCTCCGTCCCGACGGCGAGACCGGGCGTGTCGGCGAGGAACACGACCGCCAGCCCGAACGCTCCGACCACCCTCAGAAAGCGCGCCGCCTTCTCCGCGGCATCACGACCGATCACGCCGGAATGCACCGCCGGATTGTTTGCCACCACAGCCACCGAAGCACCCCCGAGCCGACCCAACGCGGTGACCAGCGAGCGGCCGAAGCCGGGCTGGATCTCGAGCATCGATTCAGGGTCGAGCAGCAACTCGAGCACGGGTCCGATGTCGTAGCTCTGACGCGGGTCGGCCGGGATGAGACCGAGGATCTCGGCGAGGACCCGTTCACCCGGGACGCCCTCGACGGTGGGAATCGAGCGAGCCGCGTTGGTCGGAAAATACGAGAGATATGTACGGACGAGATCCAGCGCGTGGCGGTCGTCAACGGCAACGTTGTGGACGACGCCCGAACGAGTGGTGTGCAGGGTGGCGCCCCCGAGCTCATCGCGACTGACCTCCTCGCCGGTGACCGCCGCGACCACGGGCGGGCCGGCGGTGAACATCGCCGCGCCCCGCACCATGAACGTGACATCGGTGAGGGGAGCGGTCAGCGCGCTCTGACCCCCGCTCACGCCCATCACGACCGAGACCATCGGCACGTGACCCCGGAGTCCGATCAGGGCTTGGAAATCGTTCGGCGCGTGCGGCAGCCGCTCGAACGCGTTCTGCGCGCGCTCGCCGGCCCCTTCGAGCAGCATCACGAGCGGAACCTGTTCCTGGGCCGCCAGCTGCGCCAGTCGATGCCGCTTGGCCTTGGTGGCGACGCCGATCGAGCCGCCCATCACGGTGAAGTCTTCGGCGCCGACGACCACGGGACGGCCGTCGATGTGGCCGTGGCCGGCGATGAACGCATCCGCCGGAGTGGAGGGCGACATCCCGTGACCCACACTGCCGGCGTGCAGACCGATCTCTCGGAACGACCCGGTGTCGAGCAGATACTCGATCCGAGCTCGGGCGTCGAGCCGATTTCCCTCGCGCTGGCGGGCGAGGCGCTCCGGGCCACCCATCGCCGCCGCGGCGCGGCGGCGGACTTCAAGATCCTCGAGCAGTGGGCCCCAGTCGTTGTCGTGATCACTCATGTCCGAGTCGGCATCGTGGCGGCGAGCGCGTCAGCGTGGTGGTCACCGCCGCCGAACTGGGTCTCGAAGATCCATGCCCGCTTCAAGTAGAGGTGCACGTCGACCTCCCAGGTGAACCCCATCCCGCCGTACACCTGCGTGGCGCTCCGGCCGTTCAGAATCGCGGCTTCGCCGGCCATCAACTTCGCGCCGGCAATCGCGCGTGCCAAGGTGCCCGTCGTTCCATCGTCCATGACGCACGCCGCCGTGTGCACCGATGCACGGGCCAGCTCGGCCCGCACCGCCATGTCCGCGCAGATGTGCTTGACCGCCTGGAACGACCCGATCGGCCGATCAAACTGCTGACGCTCCATGGCGTAGGCCACCGCCATCTCCGTCAGCCGGTCGGCCATCCCGACGCAATAGGCCGCGGTCAGCAATGCACCCGCGTTCCAGAGATCGTCGAATGATTCGTCCAACTGGTTCCCTGCGCCAATCGGTCGGTCGGTGCGCCAGACCGGTGTGAGCGGATCGAGCGGCCACTCCTCCGGCCGCTCCGCAGCATCGATCTCGCTCGCCTTCACCACCCGCGTGATCTGCTCGTTCGGAGACAGCGCCACGACATCGTCGACCAGCCCGAGGAACTCGACCAGGGTTGCCCCGATCAGGCTCGCATCGAATCCCGTCGTCACTCGCTTGCGCCCGAAACACCACACGAGCGGCCCGGGCACCAGGCCGCGCCCGAGTTCCTCGTACACCACTGCGGCATCGGTCCAGGCGAATCCGTCGGCCCGCAGCGAGAAGACCCCAGCAGCAGCAAGTTCTTCGTGCACGCTGCGGTCGAACCCTTCACGGACGCGCGACATGGGGAACCGACCGTCGACGAGCGCACGAATACCGTCACGCAATGCAATCTGATCCTCGCTGAGATCGAAATTCATCTCGCCCCATCCGTCGTCGTCAGCCGGTCGCTCATCTGGGCTCCCGGGGCATGCCGAGCACCCGTTCACTCAGGATGTTGCGTTGGATCTGGGAGGTACCGGCGGCGATGGTGAAGGCCAGCGATCGCAATCGTTCTTCCACGAAAGGACCTTCCGCATTGACCGTCAGCACGTTGCGTTCCAGGACCCGCAGTGCCAGTTCACCCATCTTCTGACATACCTCGCTGTACGCCAGCTTGATCATGAACGGTCCTCGGCCGACGACACCACGAGCCGATTGCGTGACATTGCGCTTCGTGAGCGCCCAGATCGCATCGAGGTCCGCGGTGATGTGTCCGAGTTCGCGACGGTGTGCGGGATCGGTCACGTAGGGAGCGAGGTCCTCCACCAACCGAGTGGCGTCGACGAGGTCGCTCACGAACGCAGTCCCGCGCTCGAAGGCGAGGGTCACGTTCGTGACCCGCCAGCCGTCGTTCTCCTCGCCGACCCGGCAGTCCACCGGCACCCGAACTTCGTCCAGGAACAGCTCGGCGAACTCAGACGACCCGAGCACCGTCTTCAGAGGACGCACTTCGATGCCAGGAAGATCCATCGGCAACATGAGCCAGGTGATGCCCTTGTGCTTCGGTGCATCCGGGTTCGTGCGCACGAGCAGTTCACCGAAGTCGCCGATCTGTCCGTACGAGCACCAGATCTTCTGGCCCGTGACCACGTAGTGATCGCCGTCGCGCACCGCTCGAGTGCGGAGCGACGCGAGATCCGAGCCGGCTCCGGGTTCCGAGAAGCCCTGACACCAGACTTCGTCACCGCGCAAGATCTTGGGAAGGTGAGCGGCTTTCTGCTCCGGCGTGCCCTCGGCGACGATGGTCGGGCCGGCGTGGAGCAGTCCGACGAAGTTCACGCCCACGTACGGAGCGCGCGCCCGAGTCGTCTCCTCCAGGAATACCAGCTGCTGGCTCGGCGGTGCGGCTTGGCCGCCGTACTCCTTCGGCCAGTTCAGCCCGGCGTAGCCGGCGTCGAACAGTTGCCGCTGCCAATCCGTATCCCAGACGCGGCGGGCGTCCCAGTCGTCGCGCGCCGGTTGGGGCGCGAGACCAGGAAGAACACGCGCGAGCCAGGCTCGCAGCTCGGAACGAAAGGCTTCGTCAGCGTCGGAGAAACGGAGATCCATGAGGTCACGGATATTAGGGAAGCGCCCAGTGAATCCTTGATTCTTGGTTCACTGCGGTCCCGTTCGGGACGTGGGTCGGTCTAGCGACCGTTCCGCTGACCGCGAGGTCCAGGAGCGCCGCCGCCACCTTCACGGCGTTGCCCGCCACCGTTGTCCCGGCGCGGGGCACCGGCACCGTTCTCGCGGCGCGGTGCACCGTTGTTCTCCTGCCGCGCGCCACCTTCGATCCGGGCCTTTCCGGCGCCGCCTTCGCCGCCTTCGCCACGCGAGGTTCCGCTCGACTCGTGCCGGCGCTCGCCGCCTTGACCACGACCAACGCCGTCACGTCGCGCGCGACCTCGGCCGGCACCACCGGCTGCGCCACCCGCGCCGCCGCGTCCACTGCGTTCCGGACGGGAACGCTTCTGGGGGCTCCGGTCCGGCTCGGCGAACCCGAGCTCGCGCTGCAGGCTGAGACTCGACCGGATCTGGTCAGGCAACACGAACGAGATGACCACACCGGTCGCGCCCTTCCGCGCCGTGCGACCCGAGCGGTGCACGTAGGCCTTGGCGTCTTCCGGCGGGTCGAAATGCACGACACACGCGACGTCGTCCACGTGAATGCCGCGAGCGGCAACGTCGGTGGCGATCAAGGCGTGAACCCGACCGCGTGCAAAATCGGACAGCGCGCGATCACGCTTCGCCTGTGAGAGTCCACCGTGAATCGGTGCGCTCTCCACGCCGGACTGCGACAACTTCTTCGCGACTTTGTCGGCGCCGTGACGCGTGCGACAGAACACGATCGTCGGTCCCTCGGCATCGATCACCTCGGCGGCGCGTGCAAGCCGGCCTTCATTCGAAATGCGTTCGAACCGGTGCTCGGCGTCGGCGGCGTCGGTCTCGACTCCCGCAACTTCGTGGCGCACCGGGAACCGCTGGTACTCGTCGGTCAGGACGCCGACGGCACCGTCGAGCGTCGCCGAGAACAGCAGCGTCTGGCGTTCCGGATTCGTCTGGTCGAGGATGCGCCGGACGGCGGGCAAGAAGCCCATGTCCGCCATGCGGTCGGCTTCGTCGATCACCACGGTCTCGACGCGGTCGAGGACCAAGGCGCGCTGTTGGACCAGGTCCTCCAGGCGTCCGGGGCAGGCGACGAGAATCTCGACGCCCTTGCGCAGCGCCCGCTTCTGGGGCTCGTACCCGACTCCGCCGTAGACCGCGAAGACGCGCTTGCGCCGGACATTGGCGAGCGGCTCGAGCTCGCGCACGATCTGCGCGGCGAGTTCACGGGTGGGGGCCAGGATCAGCGCGCTCGGACGGCGAGGGCGCGACGGTCCCACGCGCTCGACGACCGGCGCACCGAAGGCGATGGTCTTGCCCGATCCGGTCGGGGCGCGTCCGCAGACGTCCTTGCCCGCGAGCGCATCCGGGATGGTTGCGGCTTGCACCGGAAATGGTGCGGTGATGCCCCGCGAGATCAGCGCGGCGACGAGATCGGGCGCGAGCCCAAGATCGGAAAAGCTGGACACTTTGACACTCCTCACCCGCGATGCGGGTTCTCTTCCGCGCGACGGAAGGACGGGAATGTCTCCAGCGCGGTCGTCCACGAGATGTGAACGGTGATGAATGTACTCGGTAGGTGGCGATCAAACCTCATTGCGTGACCGGAGGCTCACTGGCCGGGCAAACACCGTTGCTTCTCGCCGGTCCGTCGGTAGGGTGCGCGCATGTCCGAGACCGGTCCTGCGCTCACCCCTGAGCCTCCCTATTTCGCGGTGATCTTCAGCTCGGAGCACACGGGTGAGCACGCGGGCGAATACACCGCGGTCGCGGAATTGATGTTCCGGCTGGCAGCTGAACAACCGGGCTACCTCGGCGTCGAACGCGCGGGAGGAGCCGACTTGAACATCACCGTCAGCTACTGGAGTGACGAAGCGTCGATTCGCGCGTGGCGAGAACATTTGGAGCACACCGTCGCCCGTGAACGGGGTCGATCTGACTGGTACTCGAACTACACGCTGCGCGTGGCACGCGTCGAGCGAGTGAGC
>JANYJV010000011.1 GCA_025361725.1 Acidimicrobiia bacterium
ACGCCGAACTCGTCGCGCAGGACGTCGGAGACCTCACCCAAGGTTGCGTAGGCGCGCAGCGCGTCCTTCATCGGGAACAGCAGGTTGGCCGTGCCCTGCGCCGCAATGCGCACGTCGGCGAGTGCCGCGTCGACTGCGGACTGGTCCCGCCGGGCCCGCAATGCCTTGAGCCGGTCGGACTGCTGGCGCTCCAACTCGGGGTTGATCGGGAACACCTCGCTGGGGTCCGGCGACGGGTCGGCGAACTTGTTCAAACCGACGATCACTTTCTCGCCGTTGTCCACGGCCTTCGCCCATTCGAATGCGGCCCGCTCGATCTCGTCCTGCATGAAGCCGGCCTCGATGGCGGAAACGGCGCCACCCAGTGCGTCGACGCGTTCGATGTACTTCCACGCCCCGGCTTCCACCTCGTTGGTGAGCGACTCGACGAAGTACGAACCGGCGAGCGGGTCGACGGTCTCGGTCATGCCGGTCTCGTACGCCACGATCTGTTGCGTGCGCAGCGCGATCTTGGCGGCGCGTTCGGTGGGGAGCCCGAGGGCTTCGTCGAACCCGTTGGTGTGCAGACTCTGCGTCCCGCCGAGGGCAGCCGCCATCGCTTGCAGCGCGACGCGCACCACGTTGTTCTCCGGCTGCTGCGCAGTGAGCATCGACCCCGCGGTCTGGGTGTGGAACCGCAACAGCTTCGACTTCTCGTTCTTCGCGCCGAACCGGTCGCCCATGATCGAGTACCACATGCGGCGCGCGGCGCGGAACTTCGCGATCTCCTCGAAGAAGTTGTTGTGCCCGTTCCAGAAGAAGGAGAGGCGCGGGGCGAAGTCGTCGACGTCCAGCCCCGCGTCCACCGCGGCCTGCACGTACGCGATCGCATTGCTCAGCGTGAACGCGATCTCTTGCACTGCGGTGCTGCCCGCTTCACGAATGTGGTAGCCGGAAATCGAGATCGTGTTCCATCGCGGGACGTGCTCGCCGCAGTAAGCGAAGATGTCGGTGATCAGCCGCATGGACTGGCGCGGGGGGTAGATGTAGGTCCCGCGCGCCACGTACTCCTTGAGGATGTCGTTCTGGATCGTCCCGCCGATCTTCGCCGCGGGCACACCCTGCTTCTCGGCGACGAGTTCGTAGAACAGGAGCAGGATCGCGGCCGTCGAGTTGATGGTCATCGAGGTGGTGACCGTATCGAGCGGCAGACCCTTCAGCAGGATCTCCATGTCCTCGAGCGAGTCGATGGCCACCCCCACCTTGCCGACCTCACCCTCCGAGCGCGGGTGATCCGAGTCGTACCCCATCTGGGTGGGGAGGTCGAACGCGCACGACAAGCCCGTCTGGCCGGCGCCGAGGAGGAAGTGGAACCGCTCGTTGGTCTCAGCCGCGGTCCCGAACCCGGAGTACTGGCGCATCGTCCACGGCCGGGTGCGGTACATCTGTGAATAGACGCCGCGGGTGTAGGGAGCGGAGCCGGCGTCACCGAGCGCGGACTGCGGGTCGAAACCGTCGAGATCCGCAACGCTGTACTGCGGCTTGATCTCGATTCCGGAGTCGGTACGGCGGGGCGTGTCGTCGGCCATCGGCGGATCGTACCGGCGTCCACGATTCCTACCCCAGCCCGGACCAACATGGCCCATGCGCCGGACCGGGATCCTCATCCTCCTCCTCGTCGTCGGGGTCGCCTGCAGCAGCGGGAGCTCGAAGTCCGGCGGCACGCCGACCACCACGGCGTCGACTCGCCCGGCGACGGCAGCCGACCGGATCGCCCAGGCGGGACTCCTCCGGCGGTCTGACTTCCCCAAGGACTACCGCTCCGGCGAACCCACCAAGAGTGACGACGCCGCAATCCGCGCCACGCCCGCCTGCGCCGCGTTCCCACTCCTCACCGACCACGGGATCGCGACCGCGTACTCACCGTCCTTCTTCTCCCCGAACGCGCTCGTGGGCAACAAGGTCGACGTCTTCTCGGATGCGAAGCCGCCGAGTGCGTTCATCGAAGAGTTACGCGATCCGGCGATCGTCAGCTGTCTCCACGATCTCGTCGTCGCGTCGCTCGCGGGGTCACCAACGACCGCCTCGACGACCATCGACGTGAGTCCCATCGCGGTCGACGGAGGCGGCGACGACAGCTCCGCATTCCGGTTCACCTTCACGACCACCACGAACGGCACGTCGACCACGACCTTGCAGGATCAGGTCGTCATGCGCGTGGGCCGCACCATCCTGATCTTGCGCCCGGTAGCCAAGACCTCAGGCGATCTCGCTCAACTCGAGACCCGCCTGTTGCCCCTGCTGGTCGACCGACTCCGCCACGCCGGCGCGTCCCGCGCGCCCTGACGCGCGTCAGCCCGTCTGAGGTGACGCCGACGCGTGGGCGCCGATCCCTTGCGGTCCCATCCCGACCAAGCCGAGGAACAACGGTCGGACGGGACGGGCAATCCGAACGTCGACGCGATCGTCGGTCACGGCAACATCGACGCGGACCGTGGCCGGAAGCGATGAACCTGACAACACTTCGTCGACGGCGCGGCGGGCGGCCACCGGGTCGAGACGCACATCGAGACCCGCGCTCGCTCGATACTGGGCTTCGTCGAGCGACGACGCCCCGGCCAACGCCGCGCTGTCCGCCACGCTCTGAAGATCCCGACGCGCCGTGAACATCCGCGCACCATCGACCGCGAGCCCCACGAACATCAACCCGATCATCAACACGCCGATGAGGAGCACCGACGCCTGACCGCGTTCGTCATCATTGCGCCGGGCACGCGTCATCACGTCCCGCTCCGATACCGGTCGAGGCGCACGGCGTGCGACGCCTCTACAGGCACGGACAAGCCTGACCACACGGACCCGAGGAACGGCACCGACGCAATCGGGACGTCGGTGCGCACCCGCACCACCAGCACCGTACCCCGCTGACGGAATCCACCCGCCGACGCGTGCAACGACCCCGACGCCATCCCATGATTCCGTGCCGCGAGTTCCACGGCCGCGTCGCCCCGCCGCGCCGCCTCCGCTTCCGAATCGGCAACGACGATCGCGCGCCCGTACTCCCGGGCCGCGGCGCTCGTCGCCAAGGTGGCGCGATGCAACGACCCGAACACGACCAACACGTGAATCAGCACCCCGAAGATGAGACTGCCCAAGATCGCCATCTCGACGACGGCTGTCCCCGCCTCGGCGTCGCGCGCCCGAAGAGATACGGCCGCTTTGTTCATGGTCGCAACACTTCGTCTTCGTCGAACGCCCGAGCCTCGGACGACACGCCAAACGCAGGCAAGAACGGCACGATCCGCGGCGCGACCCCGCTTGCGCGTACCACGACCGTGTCGCCGTCCTGGCCCACCGCGATCTGAAACGAGCCTGCCGCGCCACCCAGACCGTCGTGCAACACCAGCCGAGTGCGGGCTTCACCGTCGACGAGCGGGCGCCCGATCTCGGCTGCGGTCCGTGCACCCTCGTCGGCCGCGTTCATCGTGATGTTGCGCGCCCAGATCCATACCGACATCTGGATCACCACCAGCAACCCGGCAACGATCAACACCATCACACCGAGGAACTCGACGACCGTCGCACCGCGCTCGAGGTGATCCCGCCTCGGCTCAGCCGCGGAGTTGATTGAGCGCATTGGACACGATCGACGTCAGGTCGGGCTGCACGATCGCCCACAGGGCCATCACAATCCCGATGCCCATCACGAGCAACATCACCCACTCGGGGATCGAACCTCGTTCGTCTCGGTTCCACTTCAGCATCCGTGCTCCTCTCAACGGGCCAACGTTCTGATGGCCACAATTCCGGGATAAAAGGCAAAACAGATCGCGACCGGCAAGATCATTGCGACCACCGGTACCAGCATCGAGATCTGCTTCTTCCCTGCGATTTCGATCAACTCGCGCTTGTCGTGTTCGCGAAGGTCGAACGCGAGCGAACGCAGAGCGTCCGCGAGCGGAATTCCGCGCTCTTGCGCAGCCACGACCGATGACACGAACCGGTCGAATGCCGGGAGCGCCAACACCGCGGCGCGTGCCTCGAGCGCCGCGGCGAGTGGGGTCCCTCCACGCGTCGCGCGGAGCGCCCGTCGGATCTCTTCGGTGAGTGGTCCACCACCCGTCTCCGCCACCATCCCCAACGCACCGCGCAGGCTCTCCCCGGCCGTGACGGCGAGGCACACCAGGTCGACCACCGTCGGAAGCGCAACTCGAGCGGCCTCTTGCCGCCGAGCGACCGCCTTCGACAGTGCGCGATCGCGAGCCGCAACCCCCGCGGCGCCGAAGGCGCCTGCCAACCCGACTGCGAAAATGGGTGAGACGGACCGGCCAGCCGACACAAGAAGGAGCGCGAGTGCGATCCCGCCACCGAGACCTGCCAGTCCCCACGTGACTTGGGCGGCTCGAAAGCCCGAGCTGTCCAAGCGCGAACCCGCAGCCTGGAGTCTGGCCGCAAGCTCCTGGCCGTCGTCGAGCACACGGTGTAAGCGACCCCCGATGCGCTCCACGATCGGAGTGAACACTGCGCCGAACGCGCCCGTCGCGAGGCCAGAGCCGAGCAGTGCTGACGGGCGCGGTCCGAGCGCAACGAGGTACGGCGTCAATCGTCGTGCCAGTACCGGCCGACGAAATCGCGGGAGCGAACTGACGATCAACGCAAGGCCGGCGCCGCCCAAGAACACGATGACGAACCCACGGAACGCCGTCATGGGGCTGTCGCTTCGACGGCGAGGACACGCGGTTCGTCGGGGAGTCGACCGAGCCGCATCATCATGCGGTAGCCAGCAGCAGTGACGGCTGCCCCGCCCAACAACACCGCGATGCCGGTTGGGGAGTCGAACGCTTGTGCACCTTGTGGTCGGCTCGCAACGAGGAGGAGCACGAGCCACGGCGCCGAGGCACTGACCCGAGCCGACACGACAGTCCACGACTGTCGAGATTCGATCTCACGCCGAGCGGCAACGTCATCACGCAGGAATGCGGACAACGTCCGGAGCACTCGCCCGAGCTCTCGACCACCGACGCGGTGCGCGAGCACCATCGTCCGCACGATGCGATCTGCCGTCGGGTCGGCTACCCGAGCACCCATCCGCTCGAGCGCAGCGACCAAGTCGCCCGACACCCGATGGTCCGACACCACGTCCTTGAACACCGGACGCAACGACTCCGGGCCTCGATCCGCCACCACTCCGATGGCCGCCGGCAGCGTGTCACCCGCACGCACGGCCCCCGCGAGCAACTCGATGGCGTCCGGCCACCCCCGCCGCCGCGCCGCCCGCAAGCCACGACGACGGCTCCGGTAGTACACCGTCGGGCCACACGCACCGGCCAAGCACGCGACGAAGGCAACGCCGACCGACCCGATCACCACGAGCACGACCGCTCCACCGAGTCCGCCGGCCATCACACTCGCCGCTCCGAACTGCGCGGGACCAACCCCCTCGAGTCCGGCCGCCGAGAGCCACGATCGCCCGCGCGCTGAGAGTGCCACGCGTGTCGACGGGAGCCGCCGCCGCGTGATCCCGTCGTAGACGAGGAACACGCCGAGGCCGAGACACATCACCACGAGCACCGTCACCGGAGCACCGACGAGAGGTCGATCCCGCGATCGAGGAACTTCTCGCGACCCGTCGGGTACTCACCTGTCCACGTCAACGATCGTCCGGCGCCGGTGAAGATCGCACCGGACGTGAGATCGAGACCGTCGCCGACCTGCTCCCCGACACTCAGAATCTCGGTGACGTCACGCCCTGCCGGCGTCCGGCGACAGAACACGACGAGGTCCACGCACGCCGCAACGGTCGCGGCCACGAACCTCCGGTCGATGTTCTCGCCCGCCAGGAGCGGCAGGGTCGTCAACTTTCGGAGCGCCTCCCGTGCTGAGTTGGCGTGCACCGATGTCATGCCCACTGCGCCGCTGTTCAAGGCGAGCAACATGTCGAGTGACTCGGAACCGCGTACCTCGCCGATCACGATCCGGTCCGGTCGCATGCGCAAGGACTCGCGAACGAGGTCACGCAGCGTCACTGCACCTTCGCCCTCAAGGTTGGGCTGACGGCACTGCATGGCCACCACGTCGGGACGATCGATGCGCAGTTCGAACACTTCTTCGCAGGTCACGATCCGATCGCGTGCGGGTACCGCACCGAGCAGACAGTTCAAGAGCGTGGTCTTGCCCGCGCCGACCGCGCCCGCCACCACGATCGACAGTCCGGCGCGCACCGCAGCATCCAGGAACCGTGCGGCAGACGAAGAGCACGAACCCAGCGCAACCAGTTCGTCCAGCGACTGCGCCCGGAGCCCGACGAACTTCCTGATGTTGATCGACCAGTGATCGGTGATCGGTGGAATCGCCACATGCAAACGGCTGCCATCGGGAAGCCGGGCGTCGACGAACGGTTGCGCGCGGTCCAGTCTCCGGCCGGCACGCGCCAACATGCGCTCGACCAACTCCTCGACGTCACGCGCTTCGAGCACGACGCCGGTCAACTCGTGCTCACCGCGACGTGCCGCGAACACGCGACCGGGTTCGTTCACCCAGATCTCTTCGACCTCAGGGTCATCCAGGAGCGGCGTGACCGCACCGAATCCCACGACCCGCTGACGGAGCAGCGCGACATCCCGATCGGCGAGCGGTGGGAGCCCACCGGCGAGGTATCGGTCTCGGTAGTCCAGAACGACTTCGTCGACGAGCGCACGCAACGCACCGTCGTCATCGAGCGCGAGTTCGCGCCGACCCAGCAGTTCACGAATGTCTTGCTCCACCAACTCGATCGCCGGCGTGACGGCTACCGCGTTCACGACGTCACCGCGGTCGCCAGGACGCGCAACTCTCGCAGCCATGCCGATCGGGGTGCGATCTCGTGCAACGGACGGCCTTCCCACACGACGCGCGCGAACTCTGTTTCCTGAGGGAGCAACGCGGCGGGGCGAGCGCCGATCCATGCGCTGACCGCACGCGAGCAGTCCTGCACTCGCCGCCCTGAACGAGGCGTGCGGTTCAGGATCACCTTCACATCGGACGGCACCGGGACACGCGTGGTCAACGCTTGATGGGCCATCACTGCGCGCCGTAGCCCGATCGGATCCGACGCGACGACCATCACGATCTCGTCCGCCAACTCGAGGACGGTTGTGGTCACCAAGTTGCGCCGGAACGGCACCCGGTCGAAAGCGAGTTCCTCGTCTTCCTCGATCGGGGCGGCCAGATCGACAACGACCACGTCGTACTCGAGGATCGCCGCGGCAAGGACGGCACGCCACGATTCCTCGCGGACTTCCGGCCACAGTTCGGCGCGCGCCAAGCCGACGAGCACCGCAAGTCCATGGGGACCCGCCTGGACACACGCCGTAATCGGGGCGGCCCAACCGTCGGCCGCCAGCCGGGCAGCCTGCGTGATCGACGGCACTTCATCCAGTTCCAGACTCTGCGCGATCGACGCCGACCACACATCCGCGTCGATGAGGAGCGTGAGTTTTCCACTGCTCGCAGCCTCAATCGCGAGATGAATTGCCACCGTGCTTCGGCCCGGTGCCCCACCTGCCCCCCAGACCGCCACGAGCCGGCCGGCGGTCGACGAGGCCGGCCGCTCAACCGGGTCCGACACCGACGCGTCAGCGTCATCGAAGCTGAAGACCAGCGCCGAGACCGTTTCGGGCGAAGTGTCCGACGGCAGGCAGCGGATGCCGACCTGCTCCAGCGGCCGTGCCGACGAACCGATTGCGATCGTCTCGATCCCGACGCGTCGCAAGGCGGTCACGAAGTCGCGGTCCACCCACGGCAGCGATGCATCCACCAACACGGCTCGGGGTCGATCGCGCAGCGCCGTACCCAACAGTTCACCGTGATCGACGCACCGACGCGCCACCCGAATCCCGAGCTCGGGCCGACCCAACCCCCGCACCAATGCCAGCTCCCACGCTGCCCCGCCAGAACACACGAGCACCGAGAACGCGTCCGACGTCATCGCACGTCACCTGCGTCGTACCGGCTCCGACCCCGGCTCCCACCGGCGCCGATCGAGCGCACGATGTCCAGCTCAGCGTTGTGCGTCGCGAAGGCGACCACGATGGCGGCGTCCGGCTTGACGTCGAGCGTCAGTGCCGTGATTGCGCCGGCGTGCTGACCGAACAGGCCGTCCGACTGGACCAGGCCGTGCACCGTCGCCGCTCGAGCGACCGTCAACGTGCGCGCCGCGTCCGTTCCCTTGTCGAACGTCGCCAGGACATCGACGCGGTCTCCAACACGAACCGCCCCGCCCAGGGCGTGGTCCGGCGTCACGGGGATGGTGATCTCCCGCCCCGCCGGGGCAGTCGGTCCGAGCCCGTCGAGCCCGACCGTCGCGTTGGCGCGGAGCGGCGTCTGCAGCGATCGGCCGACGGGCGGTCCCCCGCGACTCGGACGGGCGAGACCGTTCAGCGTGGAGACCGGCGCACGCAGCTCGGCCACCTTCAAGTCGCTCCGGGTCAAGACGTGTCCGGCATCGAGGTCCGATGCAGTCACGTACACCGGTGTCGTCGGTTCGGGGTCGGCACTGAGTCCAAGACCACCGATGACCGATACGGCAACCAGCACCACGCCACCGACGACGCGCGTGTCGATGGCGGGAAGCCGGAACTGGCGAATTACTGGGAGGGCAATCGTCATGACCGCGCTCCGGTCCGTGCGAGAGCAAGCTGTCGGAGCGGTACGCTCCGGAACGCAAACTGACCCAGTTCACTGCCACCAGTGGCGAGAGGAGCGAGCGCCATGACTGCAGCTGATCTTCCTGCGCCGCTGCTCAAGCCGGCCGAGGTCGCACGGGTCCTCAATGTGACGGTGACCCAGGTGTACACACTCATGCGCTCTGGCGATCTTCCGGCGCTCAAGATCGGCAAGAAGGGCGTGTGGCGGGTCAGCCGCGAGACACTCGAGGCGTATCTCGCTGATCTGGAGGCGGAAGCCCGCCAGCGGACGCCGGTCACTGGCCCATCTCCCGGCTGATCCGGCCGACGCCAGCGAACCGGACTTCGTGAACCCGCCGTGAGCGTGCTCGGGCCGTGCCGATTTCGTCGGCCACCTCGGCGACCCGGAACCAATCCTGGCCGACTCGGCTGATCCGTCCCCGCAGCGTCGACCCGTCGAGCATCGTGATGCCGACGACTTCCCCAGCCCTGACCCGCCGGAGCACATCGGCGAACTCCACCGACACGTCGCCCGCGGCAAGTACCTCGCGGGCTGCCTCTTCCTGCTCGTAACGGTCGCTCGCCAGCAATCCCGCGGCAATCACGTCGAACTCGTCCATCCCTGACCCTCCCCATACCGCCACCCTCCGTGGTGACGAGAGTCACGAAGATACCGGGGCGTCCGGACCGCTCAGGGTGCAGGCCGAACAAATCCTTGACATTGGGGAGACGAGTCCTCATTATTGACGACTCAAACAGATGGTATTGAACGATTCTCGATGATCCTGGACGATCATCCAAACTCCAGGAGCGCCACGGATGGCCGACCTCGAACTCACTTTGCGTGACCTTGCTCGCACCGGAGCGAGTGCAACCGCCATCGCCGGGCTCACGGTGCTCGTGTTGGCGCTCGGTGCCGAGCTGTTGCGACGGCGGCACGCAGAATCGGCACTGCTCCAGGTCGCAGACCGATTCGTGCCCACGCCGGTCCAACGGGTCGCGGCTGGAATCCTGACGCTGCTCGCAACCGCCACCTCGTTCGCCATGCCATCCATCGCATCGGCCGATACCTCGCTCCGTGGGTGGCTCGAGTCACCAAGCGTGCCCACGACGGTGCTCACGCCCGCAACCAGCTCGCCGTCAGCGCGCACGTCGGTCAAGCCGTCAGAGTCGGCGACGGATCGCCCGCCTGGACGACCGGCGCCCGCGCCGTCGGCCGTCGGCCGGACCACCCCAGCGGCTCAGAGCACAGCCGCCACTGCGCCCGCGCCAGATATGCCCCGAAGTCCAGCTCCCGCGCCGGTGGTCCACCGACGATCGCCCGCAGACCCTCCGGCCGCCTCGCCCCGCGCCGCCCGCACTCCATCGGCCACCGCTGTGCCCCCGGCACCCGCCGCGCCGCCGACCCAGGCCTCATCGGTACCGACGGCAGACGTCTCAACCCCTCCCGCCGACGACTCGGCTCGGTACGTGGTGGCGGCCGGCGACTGCCTGTGGGATATCGCCGCACGCCTGATCGGGCCCGGTGCGTCGAACGCGGCCATCGATCGCCGCTGGCGAGCGATCTATGCCGCGAACCGCGCCGCCATCGGCGACGACCCCGACTTGATCCACCGGGGCCTCATCCTGACCATCCCGACCCTCGACACCACGCCCTGATCCACCAGCCACAGGAGACCTCATGACCACGCTCACCCTCACACCCTGGACCGACCCGATCATCGACACCCTCGGGCACGACCCCCGCTCGGAGTACGTCGAGCGGTTCTGGCTCCCCACCCTCGGACCCACCACGCTGCTGTTGTTGCGGCGGCTGGCGACCACCTTCGATCGATCGCCGGACGCGGTCACGCTCGACTCCACCGAGCTGGCCCAGTCGCTCGGACTCGGAGCTCGCGACGGTGCTTCATCGCCGCTCCTCCGTAGCATCGACCGGCTGATCCAGTTCGATCTGGCGTTGCTGATGAAGCCAGGCCACTACGCGGTCCGCCGCAATGCGCCGCCCGTAAACCGGCGCCATATGCACCGACTCCCGCTTTCACTCCAGCGTGAGCACGAGGACTGGGTGGACGCCCAACTCGGCGAGTCACCGCTCGAACACGCGCGCCGCCGGGCCCGGCGGGTGGCGTTCGCGCTCTTCGAACAACGCGAACAACTCGGTCAGGTCGAGCACACGCTGCTCGGCATCGGCTTCCATCCGAGCGTGTGCCGGGAAAGCGCCGAGTGGGCGCACGAACGGCACCGGCTCGCCTTCGCCGCGATCGACGACGAGACGACCGACGGCGCGACGGCGGCCACCAGCCCTGAGACCAGCGAGCGCATCACCGCCGCCTGACTGCATCCAAGATCCGGTGGTTGGGGCGCGCCGTCCCCTCCTCCTCCGCCCCGGAGCGCTCCGTCCGCCGTTCGTTGCCCACCACAGTACAGCTGTTATCGTGATCCGATATCGTGAAACGATATCAGTCTGACTCCCGATCGTGGGGAGAGTTGTGATGGATGCAGAAATGGTGAACGTCAGGTACATGGTCGACGATGTCGACGCGTCCGTGAGCTTCTACACAACCCACCTCGGGTTCGAGCTGTTGACCAACGCGTCACCGGCCTTTGCCGATGTGGCTCGGGGATCGCTGCGACTTTGCTGAGCGGCGAACGCAGCTCGGCGGGCCGGCCGATGTCCGACGGGGTCAAGCCCAGCCCGGGAGGCTGGAATCGCATCCATCTGGTGGTCGACGATCTCGCGTCCGAGGTCACCCGGCTCCGCGACGCTGGGCTCACGTTCCGCAACGAGATGATCACCGGGACGGGTGGTTCACAGATCTTGCTGGTCGACCCATCGGGCAACCTGATCGAGTTGTTCCAACTGGCGGCGCGTTGAGCGCGAGTCCGGGTGTCCGCGAGTTCGTCCGCGGTGCGGTCCGATTGCACATCCTGCATCACGCGTCGGTCGGCGACGTGCACGGTTCCTGGATGGCGAGAGAGCTCGCACACCATGGCCATGAAATCTCTCCCGGCACGCTGTACCCCACCCTGCATCGCATGGAGGAGGACGGGTTCCTCACGTCCCGGCACGTCGTCGTTGACAGCCGCAGGCGACGGGTGTACCGAGCCACGGCTTCTGGTCGCACGGCACTGCGCGATATGAAGAGGGTCTTGCGGGAACTCGCCGATGAGGTGCTCAACTGAACGGGGCGTTGCGATGACCGACACCGATCTCGAGACCGTCGCCACGTGGCTCCGCAACGCACAGTCCATCGTGATCCTCACCGGCGCCGGCCTGTCCACCGAGTCCGGTATCCCTGACTTCCGTGGGCCCCAAGGCGCGTGGACGAAGAACCCCGCCGCCGAGAAGACAGCCAACCTTCGGTACTACGTGGCCGACCCCGAGGTGCGGAAGGCAGCTTGGCGGCACCGGGTGAACTCGGAGATGTGGACCGCGGCACCGAACGACGGTCATCGCGCCGTGACCGAACTCGCGCGCCTCACGAGCGTGCACACCGTCGTCACCCAGAACATCGACGGCCTCCATCAGGCGGCCGGACTCGACCCGGACCGCATCGTCGAAATCCACGGCACAGTGCATTTCGCCAAGTGCCTGGCGTGCAGTTGGCGGGGGCCGATGGCCGAGACGCTCGACCGGGTGCGCGCCGGCGAGGAGGATCCGGTGTGTCTCGCCTGCGGGGGAATCCTGAAGTCCGCCACCATCAGCTTCGGCGAGAACCTGGTGCCGGCGGACCTGGCCCGCGCCGAGCGAGCGGCGGCGCGCTCGGACGTGTTCATGGCACTCGGCACGTCGCTCGGCGTCTACCCGGCGGCCGGACTCCCCGAGATCGCGCTTCGCAACGGCGCCCGGCTCGTGATCTTCAACGCGCAGAAGACCCCGTTCGACGAGCTCGCGGACGCCCTCGACCACGGCACACTCGGGACCGCGCTCCCCGCCCTGGTGCGCCAGGTTGGGAATATCCGACCCGCCGGGTAGCCTTTCAACCCGTACTTCGCACATCCCTCCTGTCTCCGGAGCGCCTCAATGCCATCCTTTCGCGAGCTCCTCGCGCAGACGAAGACCACGATCAACGAGATCAGCGCGGCCGACGCCGAGCCCAAGGTCGGCGACGCCACCTTCCTCGACGTGCGCGAGCAGGACGAGTACGACGCCGGGACGATTCCCGGGTCGATCTTCATCCCCCGCGGTCACCTCGAGAGCCAGGTCGAGAACAAGATCCCGAATCGCGATGCCGAACTGGTGGTGTACTGCGCCGGCGGTGTGCGCTCCGCGTTTGCGGCCCGCACGCTCGAAGATCTCGGGTACACGAACGTCACGTCAATGGCCGGCGGGTTCGGGCAGTGGAAGAACGAAGGACGGCCGTGGATCACTCCGGCGGTCCTGAACGCGGAGCAGCGCGATCGCTACAAGCGTCACATCCTGCTGCCCGAGATCGGCGAGTCCGGCCAGCAACAACTCCTCGAATCCAAGGTGCTGTTGCTCGGTGCCGGCGGACTCGGTTCACCGGCTGCGCTCTACCTCGCGGCGGCGGGCGTGGGCACGCTTGGCATCGTCGACATGGACGTGGTGGACGCGTCCAATCTGCAACGCCAGATCCTGCACAACATGGACCGCATCGGTGAGCGCAAGGTGGACAGCGCGAAGAAGACGCTGACCTTGTTGAACCCTGATGTGAACGTGGTGACCCACGACGTGCGCTTCGGTGCTGACAACGTGCTCGACATCATCGACGGCTACGACGTGGTCCTCGACGGCACCGACAACTTTCCGACTCGGTACCTCCTCAACGACGCGTCACTCGTCAAGAAGATCCCCGTGGCGCACGGGTCGATCTTCCGGTTCGAGGGTCAGGTCACGGTGTTCAAACCGTACGAAGGTCCGTGCTACCGCTGCCTGCTCCCCGAGCCGCCGCCACCGGAGCTCGCGCCGAGTTGTGCGGAAGCGGGCGTGCTCGGCGTGCTGCCCGGGATCATCGGTTCGATCCAGGCGCTCGAGACCATCAAGCTGCTGCTCGATCTCGGCGACCCGCTCATCGGCCGCCTGCTCGCGTACGACGCACTCGAGCAGAGCTTCCGCACGTTCAAGGTGCGGCGGGACCCGACCTGCCCGGCGTGTGGCGAGAACGCGGGCGAGATCGTGATCGCCGAATACGACCAGCACTGCTTGCCGCACGCAGTCCTCGCCGACGGCAGCGTCCTCACCCACTGACCCGCGCGCTCAGTCCCGGCGTCTCACTTCCGGCGCGACGGTCCTCCGTGCTGTTCAGCCAACTCGAGCAGGGTCCGGACTCCGAAGCCGGTACCACCGCGGCGCGCGTAACCGTCGTCGGCATTCGCCCGAGCCGGGCCCGCGATGTCCAGGTGCACCCACGGCACATCGTTGACGAACTCTTGGAGGAACAGACCGGCCGTCAACGCGCCGCCGTATCCGCCGCTGCCGATGTTCTTCATGTCCGCGATCTCGGAGTCGATGAGCTTGCGGTACTGCTGGGGCAGCGGCAACGGCCACATCTGTTCGCCGGCCCGCTTCGACGCCGCTTCGACCTCGTCACCGAAGTTCTCGTCGTTGGCCATGAGTCCGGCGATCTTGTCCCCGAGCGCGACGAGGCACGCTCCGGTCAGGGTTGCGAGATCGACGATCGCGTCCGGCTTCCCCTCGCTGGCGAGCGACAGCGCGTCCGCGAGAATCAGGCGGCCTTCGGCGTCGGTGTTCAGGACCTCGGCGGTCTTGCCGTTCCTGAACGTGAGGACATCGCCGGGCCGGATCGCTTCGCCGCTCGGCATGTTCTCGACCATCGGCGTGTACGCGACGACCTTGGTCGTGACGCCGAGCGCGGCCAACGCGGACATCGCCCCAATGACCGCCGCGGCGCCGGCCATATCCGTCTTCATGGTCTCCATGCCGCTGCCGGTCTTGAGCGACAGGCCGCCGGAGTCGAACACCACACCCTTGCCGACGAACGCCAAGCTGCCGCGCGCGCGCTGCGGGGTGTAGGTCATCTTCACGAACCGGGGAGGCTGCTTCGAGCCCTGCCCGACGCCCAAGACACCGCCAAGGCGGAGCCGACGCATCTCCGCGGGATCCATCACTTCCACCTTCACGTGGCGACCGCGAAGCCGCGCCTGCGCCGCCTTCGCGAACGCATCCGGCGAGAGCTCACGCGCCGGTGTGTTGACCATGTCTCGTGCCCACATGACGGCGTCGGTGATCACTCCGGCGCGTTCGACGCCGCGCTTCGCGCCAACACCACCGCCACCGAGCAGGACCACATGCTCGAGCTTGCGCTTCGACGGCGACTTCGAGCGGTACGCGAGGAACTCGTACCCACCGAGCGTGATGCCTTCGGCGACCGCCTGGGCCGCCGCACCGCGGTCGACGCCGTCCGGAGCGGCTTCGGTGAGGGTGGTGGAAATCCGGCCCGAACCACCTGCTTTCTGCGAGATGAGCGCACCGGCGACACGAAGGTCGTCCACCGTCACGTCCGCAGCCGATCCCATCCCCACCAGGAGCGCGGTCTTCGCGGCGGCGTCGATCGGGATGAAGAGTGATTGTCCCCGCCCGCCGTCGAATCCGGCGCGACTCATGAACGCGGCCAATCCGCCCCCGCACGCAGCATCGACGGCGTCGGCGCCCGGACCGAGCGCACGCTCCGCATAGACGGGAACGGCCAGGACGTCGGCGCGGGTACGACCCGGCGCGGTGGACGCAATGGTGAACGAGATCGGCACAGCATTCCTCCTGGAGTGACTTCAGTGGTCGCTGCGAGCAGCGCGGAACTGGCCTTCCTGCCAACGCGCAAGAGTCCAGCACAGATCGGCCAAACGGTTGAGGTACGGCACGACCTGGCTGGTGGATTCCAGCCATCCCTCGCGAGTTGCCGTGACGCATTCGCGTTCGGCGCGACGGACCGTGGTGCGGGCGACATCGAGCGCAGCCGACGCTCGGTCTTCCCCGGGAAGGACGAACTCCTGCGGCGCCTCGAACCGACCCGTGATGTCGTCGATGATCGGTTCGAGGTCGGCAACCATCTCGCTCGTGACCAGATACTTTCCCGGCTCGAGCTTGTGCCGGTTGTCCGGTGCCGTGGCCAACTCCGCCCCGACGACGAACAATTCTCGCTGCAGTCGGATGAGCAGCGATCCCATCTCGGAATCCGTCCCGACTTCGGCCCGAGCCAGCCCGAGCGCCGACACGACCTCGTCGGTGGTGCCGTATGCGGAGGGCCCGACGCCGTCTTTCGCCACGCGGCCGCCGAAAAACAGGCCGGTCGTGCCGTCGTCGCCGGTTCGTGTGTAGACCTTCATTGGGGGCCGAAGTGTACGGCCCCGACGCGCGAATTCCGCGACTGTTGCGCTCCGCAATCGCCGTCGACGGCAATGATGCCCATCATGGAGAACGCTCGAGCGGTCCCGGTCCCGGTGCCGCGCCGATCTCCGACCTCCGATGCCGAGTCCACGGTCGGTCGCCTGCTCATCGGCGGTTCGTTCGCTTTCGCCGTCATCGGTCAGACCCTGCTCTTCCACACCGCCCCGCTCATGGGCGGCGACGCGCGGTACCACCGGGGCGTCGCCCTCACGATGAGCGCCGGCAACTTCCAGGGTGAAGGCCCGATCCACGGGCTCATCACGTACTTCGGTGGCCTCTACCCGCTGATCCTCGGATGGGGAAGCCGTATCTTGGGCGTGGACTTCGACCGCCTGGTGTCCATCGTCTCCTGGTTCGCAGTCCTCGCTCTCCCCTACGCGCTGCTCCGCCTCGGACGAGCAATCTGGACGCGAGGCCGGATCGAGGTCGCACTGCTCGTGTTCCTCGGAACCGTCGGGAGTTCACTCGGCGGCGATGTCTACGCGCGCTGGGTCTACAGCGTGCTTCCGTCTGGATCGAACACGTGGCCCCTGTACCCGCGCGACCTCGCGCTCGTACTGCTCATCTGCGCGTTGACGTTGGTCATTGGACAGGACAGTCCGAAACGGGTCGTCGGCGCGGCCCTCCTCGCCGGACTCACGATCTGCATCCATGCGCAACTCGGGCTGTACACCGTGACGATCCTGTTCGCGCACAGTGGCTGGCAGGCACTGCATCACCGTCAGCTCCGACCGGCACTGCGACGAGCCGCGGTCACGGCCGGTATCGCCTTCGGTGTGTCGGCGTGGTGGTGGATTCCGCGCGTGACGGCCACACTCGAGTCGTCCCGGCTGTTCCTTGCGAGTTATCCAGGGCTCGCGGCACCGGACAGCTCTCCGAAGGGCTTGCTCGTCGCGCTCGGGCCGGTGGGGGTGCTCGCCGTCCCCGGGCTCGTGCTCGCGATGCGGCGCACGAACCCTGCACGCTTCTTCGGGGTCTGGCTGGTTGCACTCCTGCCGCTCGTGGTAATCGGCCGCGTCGCCGGCGACGCCGGTCTCGTCACCGAGCGTCGCGTCTGGTTCTTCGCGGCACTTCCACTCATCGTCTGCGCGACGGTCGCCGCGGCCGCCGGCTTCCGACGCATTCGACCCCAGATCGCCGCGTTGATCCTGGTACCGGTGATCGTCGCTCCGTCGGTGTTCGAACTCGTCCAGACCAGTCACGATGTGGCCGTGTGGGCCGCACCGCCGGCGGGCTCGCCGTTCGATCTCCAACTCTGGAAACCCGCCTTCGGCGATCTGCGACGCGACGTCCTCGCGACAGGCGGTGCCAGCGTGGTGCTCGCGCCCGACAACGACGCCGTCTTCATCTGGACCCAGACCGGCGCGCAACCCTACAGCTCGTGGATCTCGGGCAGCATCAAGCTCGGCTTCGATCCGAAGGCACTGACCGGCACGGGATACCCGACGCGCGTGCATCGACTCGCGGCGGCGTTCGATGCCGGGTTGCCAGGATTGTGCGCGCTGGCCCGAACGTCGCACAGCCGCTCGGTCGTCCTCCGGCAACTTCACGGCCTCGCCGGGACCCATGACGTTCGCCCCGCCACACAGTTTCGAGTGGACCCGGGACATCGCGATCTCGCGTCGACCAACCGAGTCGTCCGCCCCGGCGTTCGTTACCTCGACCTCAACGCGACGGACATGGTCCAGATCGAACCCGGCGCGTCCATCGCGCTCGACTGGGGTTCGGCGGCGGCTGTTCGCGTCATCGAGGTCTACGTCTATCCGCCGTCCGGGGCCGCCGATGCCGTCGTGCTGGCGCTGCCCGACGGAACGACGATCCGACCTCGCCCGCACGCCGGTGGCTCCTACCTCAGCTTCGACACTCCGCGCGGGGTTCCGCCGGGCTCCAAGCTCGTCGCGGGGACGCAGATCGCGATCGAACGCGTGATTGGTTACGCCGCCGTGGACGGAATGAAACTGCACGGACGCCCTCACGCGCCGACGGTGGTGCCCACGGCGCGCCTGTGTCGACGGTGATCAGCCGGTGCCGCCCACTGGCCCCCTTCGTCGGTAGAGCGCCCCGCACTTCGTCCGTGACACCAGCGTGGACGCAGCGACGATGCTGCGCTGGGTGGCCACGGTCATGTCCCGGTCCCGGTCCCGCCCTCGACACTGGCGGTCGACCAGGAGTGAGTACCGACACTCACGACTGTGCGACCGGATCGTCTGTTGCACCGACGGGAGATTCCGCGCCGCAGTGATCGTTCGCGGTCGCGTCGGCGCGTCAGCGGCCGCCAACAGTTCGACGCCGTAGATGTCGAGCAGTCGTCGGCCGTCGGCGGCCGCCGCCGGAACCTCGTTCGTGGCGACGAGCCACTGCACGCGGACGGCGAAGACACACTGACCCGGCGCCACCGCGCGCTTGACCATTGTCACCATCGCATCGGACTTCACCGGCGAGAGACTGACGATCGTGTCGCCCGCGAGTACGACGACCACGAGCGCCGCCGCGGTCAACGCCAACACCGAAGCCCGGCTTCGAACGTTGCCGCTCGTCGCGACTGCACCCGAGACCAGCCGGACCGCACACCATGCGAGCACGAGCGACACACTCGGTGCCAGCATCACGCCGTAGTGCTCGTAGTAGCTCGGCGAGGCGAGGAACACCGCCACGCCCATCCCACCGGTCAGCCCCCAGAACCGGCCCGGTTGCCCGCCGAGGAGCAGCGCGGCAGCGCACATCACGCTGAACAGTCCGACCGCCACCCAGGCCAGACCGAGCTGCTCCCCGCCGACCAACGCGACGACGTCGTGGAGGTTCGGGAGCATGGACTCCACCCGGGACAGCCCCATGCCGTCGGGGGGTCGGTTGAGTTGGGCCACGACCGCCTGCCGCCACACCGAGGTCCACCCGGCGAACGTCCCGAAACCGATACCGGCGGCGACGAGCGGTACCGACGCGGCGCCGACCATCACGACGCGATCCCTGATGGGCCGACGGTACGCACCGATGAGAAGCACGGGAATCAGGAAGAAGCCGGCGACGATCTTCACGGCGATCGCCGCGCCCACGAGCAGGCCGACGGCCAACGGGGTCCGACGCGTCAGCCGTGCTGTGCCCAGCCAGAGCGACGCGGCCAGGAGGACTGCCAGATTGACGAACGGTTCTTGGAGCACCGCGGCTTCCACGTGGACGACCGTCGCAGTGGTCGCGTACAGCGCCGCCGCGACCAACCCACCGGCTCGACCGATCCAACGGTGGCCGAGCCGACTCACGAGGTACGTGTTCGTCCCGCCGACGAGCACCGACACCACTCGTACGGTCCACACCGCGGCCCCGATTCCTCCAAACCCACTGGACGCGCCGACGATCGGCGTGAGGATCATCAGGAATCCGGGGGGAAAGACGTAGACATAGTCCCGGTACGGCACGGAGCCGTGACTCGTCAACCAGGCACCGCCGACGTACACGGCTTCGTCGAACGTCGGATGGACGTAGGCCGACGCGTTGGCATTCGTCAGCAGCACCGCGAGTCGGAGCGCGACCGCGACGCCGACAATGAACGCGACGGGCCAGATCGATTCGTGCCGTGGTCGGATGTCCGTCACTTCGAGCCCGGGGCCGACGAACAGTCGAGGTCGCCCGCCAAGGCGCCGGGCCGGACTGCGAACAACACCAAACCGGGGCCGGAGCCGATCTGGCGCAGATCCGGGTTGATGGCCATCGTTGCGAGATCGGCCGGGAACGCCACCCGGGTGGCGAACCGATACTTCGTGTCGGTGGCGACGAGCACATGGGTGATCCCGCGACACGGCAGCGGCGACCGTCCATTCCCGAAGAAGGCACGGGCGTCCCCGAGCAACCTGTTCGCTCGGGTCAACAAATCACGCTCCGTATACGGTGCTCGACCGTTCAACACCGGGTGGAGTCCGGCGGCGAACGTCGGAAACGACTCGGTGTACGAGTTCATCAACACGGTGGCATCGGCCGGGATCTGGAGCGCGCGAATTGCCGCGGTTTGGCCTTCGGGCGGGTGCTGCGAGGCCACATCCGCCAGAGGTCCGAGCGTGTGCATCGCCAACGCAACCGCGGCGCCGACGGCGACGACGCGCCCGACGGTTCGCACCCGACCCGGCAACCATTCGATCAGCATGGCCGCGGCACCACCCACGACTACGCCCAACGCGAGCGGCCAGAGGTGGAACAGCCGGCCGAATCCCGTGCGGCGCGGGACGTAGGTTTCCCAGCGGATGACCAGCGCCCATCCGACCGCGGCCATCAACGCGAAGGTCACGACTGCGAACGCCAACAGCCGCAGGGCGCGGCGGTTGACCTCTCGCCCGCCGCGCAGAGCTGCGCCGATCATCACCGCCAGCGAGACCAGCGTGAGCCCGAGACTCCATGTCCAGGTCAGCCCGAGCAGTCCTGAACCGAGCGAGGATCCCGCGAGCTCGGCAGTCGACGGCACGATGGGCGCGGGGTTCCCGGAGGTGCGCGCGAAGAACGAGAAGGTGGGATCGACGTGATTGGTGATCACCGGCAGTCCCGAGACCTTGGTGGTGCCCGACAGTCCGCCGCCGAGAACCCCCGAGATCAGGAGCCACACCACCGCTGCGCTCCCGGCGAACACCACCGCGGAGCGAACCACACCCTTTCCCCGCGAGTAGCGGATCAGTGTGAACGCCAGGAGCGCGGCCACCATAAGGATCCCGCTCAGCACCCAGTCGATTCCGTGGATCTGACCCAGCGTGCCGAAGGTCAACGCGCCGACGACAACGAGCAACGGCCGGCGCGTTTCCATCCAGTCGATGGCAAGGACCGGTACCAGGATCGCGAGGACGTACCCCATTGCCTCGGGCCGGAACGACAACAACTTGTAGGCGAATACGCCCGAGCTCATCGTCACGACCGTCCCGAGCACCGCGCCGAAGCGCGAGACACCGAATGCCCGAAGCAGCAATCCGATGGCGAGGGCGGTCGAGAAGAGCACCGCGAAAATCACAACGTGCTCAGCCGCCAGAGATCCAGCAGTCCCCGCCGCCGTCGCCATCCCGGTACCCGCAGAGAAGCCTGGATAGTCGTCCAGAAACCGAACGCGCGTGGCCCACTCATACGACCACCGCGGTTGGCCGTGTGCGTCGACGGTCTGGCGCACCAGGTCCGAGTAGTACCAGGGAGTCGAACCGACCAACGTGTCGCGGTCGACGAACAGCCAGCGTCCGATCGGAAGCGCTGCCGCAGCGATGCCCGCGACGAACGCAAAGAACGGACGACACGCCAACTGAACGAGTTGGCGTAACGGATTCGGTCGGCGCGTGCGCAGGGTCAGCACCGACGCAGCGCCCAGTATGAGCGCGCCGATCCACGCGGCGGGTCGGCCGAACCATCCGAAGGCCGCGACAACGGATGCGAGCAATGTCCAACAACTGAACCCTGCCGCGATCGCGATCGCCAGGAATCGCTCGGGGTCCCGTTTCGTATCGACGATGGGTCCCGCCACGACCGACGCGATCGCGCACCCGGGCGCAATGCCCCACCCGACCAACACGACGATCGCGGCGAGGACGCTCAAATCACCGCCGGTGGATCGATCACCGGCGAGCCGCAGAGCGGGCAATGACTCCGAGAAACCCGAGCGGGTACGCGAGCCGCAGAGGCTTCTTGCTCTCGCCGTGCGACCGGCTGCGGATGTGGACCGGGACTTCGCGAACCCGGAGCCCGTTGCGAGCGGCCTCGATGATGATCTCGGGCGCGGAGAAGCGCGGCTCGGTGAGATGCATCGAACGCAGACTCTTCGCGCGAATGGCGCGAAAGCCGTTTGTGCAGTCGGTGATCCCGGCGCGGCTCACCCGGTTGATCAGCATCGTGAATCCCCGGATACCGAGATCGCGCGCGCCACCGGCGTCTTCGTACTCACCCAGGAATCGCGAACCCTGGACGTAATCGGCCTCGTCGGCCAGGATCGGCGCGACGAGGTCCCCCATCTGGTCGGGACGGTGTTGTCCATCCGCGTCCATGGTCATCACGATGTCCGCGTTCGAGGCGAGCGCGTGTGCGAAACCGGTCCGGATCGCGTCGCCCTGACCGCGATTGACCACGTGCACCAACGTGGTGAACCCCGCGGCACGCGCCACCATCGCAGTCGAGTCGGTTCCGCCGTCGACCACTACGATCGGCATCACCACCAGGCCCGACAGCCGATCGGGGAGTTCGTGCAGCACGTCGACGATCCCCTCCGCCTCGTTGTACGCGGGGATCACCACCGCGACGATGGGTTCGGTGTTTTGGATCGGCGGCGCATCGGCGAGCGCGAGCGCTACCACGAGATCACCGAATTTCCGGTCCAGGGAACGCCACCGCGAACTCACCCGCCGTATTCCTTCCGGAACCATTCGCCGGTGAGGGCGAGGCCCTCCCGCAACGGCGTGTCGGGTTGGTACCCGAGATCCGTGCGGGCCCGGGTGATGTCCGAAAAGGCACGTCGGATCTCACCGGCGCGCTCCGGCTGATGTTCCACTCTGACGCCCGCGTCAGCCATGACGTGGCCGAGGAGCGCCATCAACGTGTTGATCGAGGTCTCGGTTCCCGTGCCCAGTTGGTAGAGGCCAGCGGTGGGTCGACGCGCGATCGTCGCGATGACCGCGTCGCAGAGATCGTTGACGTAGAGGAAGTCCCTCGTCTGCTGACCGTCGCCGTAGACGACAAGTGGATCCCCGTCCATGATTCGTTTCAGGCAAAGCGCAACCACGCTGCCCTTGTGATAGCTGTACGGGCCGTACACGTTGGTGAAGCGCAGCGCGGTCGCCGACAGTCCGTAGGAGCCGCCGAAGGCAGAGCACAGACCTTCGCCCGCGAGCTTCGAAGCTCCGTACGGTGAGAGCGGTCGCGGGGCGAGGCCTTCGTGACCTGGCGGTGCTGCCGATCCGAGCGGGGCGCCCGAACTCGCGAAGACGAACGCACCCGCGCCTCCGTCACGCGCCGCCAACAACGCATTCAAGGTGCCCAAGACGTTGACCTCTGCGTCACCGCGCGGGTCTTCGATCGAATCGACCACGCCGGTCCGGGCGGCGAGGTGCACGATGGCATCGACGCCGCGGGCTGCGGCCGCCAAGGCGTCGGCATCCTGGATGTCACCCTCGACGATCTGCTCGTAGCCGGCCGCTTCGGCATCCGCCACTTTGCCGGTCACGAGACTGTCGTAGGCGATCGGATGGGCACCCACCGTGCGGAGTCTCCGACCCAAATTCACACCGATGAATCCTGCCCCGCCCGTGACAAGCACGGAAAGTCCGTCGAGCTGTTGGTCGCGCAGGCCGCTCTCGGTCACAACGCTGAAATCTAACGGTCCGGCTTGGGCAAACCGAGCTTCATCGTCGGATCATGTCGAACATCATCGGCCCGTGATCGGCCACCACGGCAACGACGAGCCCTCAGGGGGTGGGAGTATCACCGGCAGGGCACGAACGATCTCCAGTTCCCGATGCAGCGCCGCGTCGGACGACGGAACCGTCGTTGACGCGAACCACGCGACGATCGCGCCCGGTGCGCTGCGGTCCCCGGCGATCACTTGGAGATCCGCGACCGAGTTGAGCGCGTTCGTGCGGAACCCCGGCTGTTCCGGCGCACTCCCGGTGATCCACACCACGCGTCCCCCTCGAAACCGGAGGTTGGGGAGTCCACGGCCCGCCACCACGAAGGTCAGATCTCGGTGCACGCCGCCCCAACGGAGGTACGCGTTGATCGAAGCCGGCCACCGCTCATCGACCGGGCCGACGACGATCAGGTCCTGAGCAGGAACCCGTGCAATCACCTCGGCGAGCGCACGATAATTCGTCTTCTCGGTCGAGTAGTAGGCGAGCACCGCAGCGACCGACAGCCCGGCAACGGTCAGGACGATCGTCACGCGGTAGCGCTGCGCAACGACGTCTCCGCGCCAGCTCCGGACCCGATGGGCGGTCGCCACGACGCCGATGGCCGCCACCAACACGACCGGCGCCACGAGGAACTCGATACGCCGCATGGCCAGGTAGGTGCGCAGCACCTGGGTCAACGGCACGAGGACGACGACGAACCCAACCGTGTAACCGCTCACCCACCACGCCACGCGCCGGAGCCGAGGTTCGGCGGCCGTGACCGCACCAATCGTGAGCGCTACCAGCAGGACGATGAGGAGCGTCCACCGTGCACTGTTCCCCAGCAACCACTCGGTCGTTCGCTTGAACAGGTCGAAGCTGATGCCGACCGCCTCGCGCTCGCGGGGGTTCAACTCGTAGGACCTGCCGCCGAGGAGGTCGGGAATCCAACGAATCGCGCCCCAGACGAACCAAGGACCGGCGACGACGGCCGCCACGATCGCACCCGCTCGAACCCTGAGCGCCAACCCGTCGTCCGGAGGGATCGGGTTCGAACCCGCGGCGACGGTCCGCGCCCGCGTCATCCGCCAGATCGCCACCAGCTGCGCACCGAGGACCAACGGTGCGAACGGATGCGCCAGAAACATCAGGCCCACGCCCACGCCCCACCAGAGAAAGGCACCGCGATCCCGACGATCGAGGGCGCGGACAACGAGCCACCACGTGGCCAGGTGCAGCGCCGAAAACAGCGTGTAGTAACGGTTCTCTTGGGAGTAGCGAACCGCAAACGGGGCGACGGCGAGGAACAGTCCGGCGAGGATCGCTATGTCGTGGCGCCGAGTGAGCCTCCGCGCCAGCAGTATGACCATGCCGACCTCGGCCACCCCCGCGACCGCCGCGGGCAGGCGCGCCGCAGTCTCGAAGCCGATCGGGAGTCGCGTCGCCAGCCACACCAACACGAAATGCAACGGCGGCTCGAACGGGCCGCCCTGGGTGCGAAGGTGATCAAGAAAGTGGTTGGACCGGACGAACGAGAGAACGTTGATCTCGTCGACCCAGAAACTGTTCGTATCCAGCCGAGCAAACCGCAACGCGGCCGCGACGATCAGGACGGCGCACGCGCCGACGACGAACCGCCGCTTGGCGGCGGGATCCGTCACGCGGTTCGCACTGAGGGGAGCTCAGCGCCAGCGAGTTGCAGGATCAATCGCCCGAGGATTCACCCGGTCCTTGAACCGCTCGACGGTGTGCAACACGGTCTCGATGAGTTCGTCCGACAAGAGGCGCGGCTTGAGACCGAGCTCCAACAACTTCGTGTGCGTCGGGTTGTAATAGTGCTCCTCCAACTCGAAGCGCGGGTTGTCGACGTGCTCGAGTTCGGCGTTGTAGCCGAGGTGCCGGGCCGCGGTCACAACCTCCTCGGCCAGCTGCATCACAGTGAACAACTCGGTGAACTGGTTGAACACCCGCATCTCACCGACGGCGGCCGGCGTGCGGGTCGCCAGCTCGATGCACTGGATCGTGTCGCGAATGTTGAGGAATCCCCGAGTCTGGTGGCCCTTCCCGTATACCGAGATCGAATGGCCGATGACGGCCTGGACGCAGAACCGGTTCAGCGCGGTGCCGAAGATCTCGTCGTAGTCGAATCGCGTGAGCAACCGATCGTCGAGTTCGGTGTCATCGCTGTGGATGCCGTAGACGACGCCCTGATTCAGGTCCGTGGCGCGCAGTCCCCACACGCGGCACGCGAAGTGGATGTTGTGCGAGTCGTGCACCTTGGAGAGGTGGTAGAAGCTGCCCGGAAGCTTCGGGAATGGCAGCCGGTCGGTGCGACCGTTGTGCTCGTAGTCGAGGTACCCCTCTTCGATGTCGATATTCGGAGTTCCGTACTCACCCATCGTTCCGAGCTTCACGAGATGCGCGTCGGGGCAGACCTCGCGCATGGCCCAGATGACGTTCATGCAACCCTCGACGTTGTTGCGTTGCGTTTCCCACGCGTGATCGCGGTCGATCATCGAATAGGGAGCGGACGCGATCTCGCCGTAGTGCACGATCGTGTCCGGTGCGAACTTCTCGAAGAGGTCACGCAGCGCCGTGAAATCGCAGATGTCGAGCACGTGCGACTCGATGCGATGGCCGCTGACCTGCTCCCACGCCGCGACGCGGTCCTGCATCGGGGCGATCGGGGTGAGACTGCCCGTGCCTCGTTCGAGGTGTCCGGCACGACGGGTGAAGTTATCGACGATTGCAACATCGTCGTCAAGGCGCGAAAAATGCATGGCCGTCGGCCAGCCCAGATAGCCGTCGCCACCGAGGATGATGATTCGCACCCTTGAACCTCCTTCGCACACACGCGCCCGTCATGGGTCTTTCCCAGCCCCCCCCTCGCCAGGTGAAAATCGAGGCTAGTGGTGCTCTTCGGTGGAATCGGGGACCCAGGAGTGCTCTGTGGCCCGTCGCAGCGGCTCGATCAGGCTGACACCCATGGCCGCCGCGGCCACGATCGAGCCCGCAAGGAAGCCGGCCTCCACCCGAGTGAGGACGTCGTCGCCCACCGCGACCACGGCGAGCAGTGCCACCAGACCGACGGCCCAGGCGTACCCAACGCGATGCGGGAGTTCCAAAGCGACCAGAGCCTGCGCAAAGGTCACCGCGAGGAGATAGATGCAACTGGCGGCGGCCAGCACCGCGAAGTCTCCCGATCCGAGTGCGAAGTCACGACCCCAACCGATTCGGACCACCATCGGACCGAGCAGACCGGCAACGACCGCGGCGACGACGACCAGTCCGCAGACCGCGGACGCCAGTGCGCGCGTCTCCGCGGCGAGCACGGCCGCACGACCACCGCCGACATGGTGGGCCAGGCGCGGAAGGAGCGCAGCCTGCGCGGCCTGGAACAGAAAGACAGGAACGCGGGCGACGATCAAGCTTGCGACGAACGCGCTCGTGAGATCCTCGTTGTGCGGCGCCAACAGCCGGACGAAGACCGGTGCCAGATTGACCAGCGCCTGCGCGAGCGTCGAGGCCGCCAGTAACCAACCCAGTGCACGGGTGAGTTCGCGCCACGGCGACGGTGGACCCGGCCGCTCCAGGTCGGCTCGGTCGATGCCGATCAAGGACGCCCCGATCCCGACAAACGGCGCCAGCGCCAGAGCAATGCCGTACGGGCCGGAAGTGTGAACTCCCGCGAGCGCCAGGGCGATGACAGCAACGACTCGGATCGCGGATTCAGCCCCTAACAGGCGGCCGTATGCACCGAACTGTTGACTGCCTGCGAGCACCCCGCGCACGAGGAACTCTCCGATCGTGCCGACGAAGAGCACGGCAAGGGCGACGAGCAGCGTCCAGTCTCCGCCGAAGAGGCGATCCACGATCCAGGGACCGGCGCCGAGCAGCGCCACCACGACCACCACGGCAAACCCCGCGGCGACGAGTGCGGCACGGTGAATGACCGGTCCGGTTCCGAGGCCCTGGGCCCGACGACTCGCGACCGCGCGCGACACCTCCTGCTCGACCGGAAGCCCGGCGGCGTTCCCGACAAGGAACCCGACCACCCAGAGCGTCGACAGCCCGGATGCACCGTCGGCGCCGATGGCGCGACCGCTGATGGCGAGAAACGCGTAGGCCAAGGCCCCACTCAACGCGAGCCAGATACCCACCGTTCCGGTGCCGGCGGGGAGCACGGCCGAGACTCGTGCGAACGTGCGCTTCATGTCACGGACCGTCGGAAGCACCGACGGGACAGCATCCGCAGCTCGGGACCCGACATCAGTCCGAAAGCCATTGG
>JANYJV010000017.1 GCA_025361725.1 Acidimicrobiia bacterium
TCGACGCGGACGTTCCGGTACCGATGCCGGCACCGGAGGACGATCCCCAGCCGTTCCTGGTCGTCTCCATCTGGTTGGATCGTTACGACGATCGCGCGCCGTTCGAGGCGGTCTTGGCCGCCGAGTGCGAGCGCATCGCCGGGTACCTGGTCACCGAGTCCATGTACACCGAGTACGGCGGGAACCGGCACGGTTCGCCGCGCGATTGGCCCGACGGGCAACGCTCACCCGGCGTCGTGATGGTCACCTTGTTGCGCCGACCACCAACGATGAGCGCGGATGAATGGATCACTCATTGGCACACGGTGCAGTCGCCGGTGTCCGAGGCGATGCAACCCCGCATGCGCTACGTGCGCAATGCGGTGGTGCGGGCCCTCACGCCGGATGCGCCGGCCATCGAAGGGATCGTCGAGGAAGCGTGGCCGACGTCCGAACATCTGACCGACCCAATGCTCTTCTATTGCGCGGGCGACGACCGTGAGTTGATGAAGCACAACCTCAGCGCGATGTTGGACAGCGTGACCGCCTTCCTCGACCTCGGCGAACTGCGTAGCTTCACCACGAGCGAGTACTTGCTCAAGACCTGAACGCAGCCAGCCCGGCGGTTTCAATGACAGTGCCGTCGTCGGCGACGAGCAGACCCTCCACGCCGGACTGTTCCAACAATCGAACGCCGGCGACGGGGCCCGCAACGAACGCGGCCTTGGCCAAGACTTCGGCCCACCAGGCGTCGCCCGCGATCACGGTCACGGTGGCGAGCCCCGAATCCGCCGGCGCGCCCGTGGCCGGATCAAGGAGGTGGTGGAGCATGACACCACCGCGGCGCCATCGGCGGCGGAGGCGCGTGCTCGTCGCCACGGCACCGTGGTCGAAACGCAGTCGTCCGATCAGGGTTGCGAGGTCCGGCGCGTCGAACGTCGTCTCCCATGCGTCGTCATACGGTCCGGGACCCATTACCCGCAGATCGCCACCGAGGTCGACGCACGCGGCCCAGGCACCCGCGTCGATGAGTTCCTGCGTGACCAGATCGGCGGCATACCCCTTGCCGATCCCACCGAGGTCCAGGTTGAGCCCCACCGGGAGGGTGACCGCGCGCACGATCGGATCCAGTTGGATGGCCGCGCACCCAGTGAGCGCACGCGGCGCGGCGGATGGCTCGCCGAACTCGAACGTGCCGAACTCGAACGTGCCGGACTGGCCGGCCTGGTCATCGCGCACGACGGCGTCGAACGTCCGGTCGTACCCCCACGACGCCAACGCGGCGAGCCCGGTGGGATCGAACCGTCCCTCGGTGTGACGCCAGGCATCGATCGCGTGGGAGATGAGCGTGAACGTCGACGGTGAGACGATCACGGGATGGCCGCCACCGGTCGCGTTCAACAGGCTCAGTTCACTCTCGGGAAGAAACCGCGACCAGGCTCGTTCGAGCGCAGCGAGGGAGTCGCACGCCCGATCGACGGCGCCCGGCGGATCACCGTGAGCCAGGATCCGCGCGTGGGTGCCCATGACCCGAAAGGCCCGGTCCGTCCACGGCACGTCGAGTGTGACCACACGCGACCATCGACACACTGATGGGGTCGACTGAACCCTTGCGTCGGCGCCGCCCTCGTCGGGCCCGCGACCGGGTGCGGCACGGTCGGCCGGTCAGACTGGTGCGGTGGCGACAGGCAGGCGCTGGATCATCGTGATCGGACTCGTCACCGTCGCGCTCGTCGGCGTGGGCGTGTGGCGACGGGCCACCTTGATGCATGAACGCGGGGTTGCCCGATCGGAGCGACGGACTGCGCTCGCTCGTCTCGCCCGGACCCGAACGAGCCTCATCGCCGCCACCGTGCGGGCGGTGGCAACCGAACAGGTCGCCGGTGCCGTGCGCGCGACCACCACCGAACTCGTCCGCATCGCCGACGATCTCACGGTGCAGATCCGAACGTTGGAGAAGTCGCGAGACGACGCGGCAATCGCGGCGTGGGTCGCGGGTGGCCGGGTCGGCCAGATGCGCGACTGCCTCGGCGGCGTCAATCGCGCGCTCAACCAAGTGAGCGTCGGCGACCCGAAGAGTGTCTCGACGTTGGCAAGCGTCCGGACGTCGTGTCGAGCGGTGGGTGCGTGATGCGAGCGCGACCGACGCTGACTGCCGGGCTGGTCGCCATCCTTGCGTTGGCGATCACCAGCTGGCATGTGAACGCCGCTTGGAATGATCGGCGGGACTCGGTCGAGGCCCTCCGGCGCGCCACCACGGCATTTGGCGACGAACGATCACTCCTCGCGGATGCACGCCTGCGAGTCCGTGCCGCCGACCTCGACGCGCGGCGGGCGAACGCCGCGCATGACGGCGCGCAACTGTCGGTCGACAACCGCACCCTGCAGGTGCAGGCGACCACCCGCGATCGCGATGCCGCGCAGGCCGCCCGCGACGGTCAGAACGCGCAGGTCTCCATCGTCCGTCAATGCCTCGACGGTGCCGGTCGGGCGCTCGACGGCACCCAACGCGGTGACAGCGCGGCAGCCGTCGCCGCGCTCCAGAGCGTGGACAATGCGTGTCGGCAGGCGAACAACGAGAGTGGAGGCACACCACCGGCCTACGCCTTCGACTTCCCCGATCCCTTCGTGCTCGCGGCGAACGGATCGCTCTACGCCTACGGCACCAACGCCACTGCCGGCAACATCCAAGTGCTTCGCCAGAACGGCGACGGCGCGTGGGCGACGCAAGGAGACGCGCTCGGACCACTTCCCGCGTGGGCCGGGAAAGGCCGCACGTGGGCCCCGGCGGTGCTGCCCCGCAACGGCGGCTACGTCCTCTACTACACCGTCCTCGAAGCGTTCACCGGCCGCCAGTGCATCTCGCGCTCGACCGCGAGCTCGGCCACCGGCCTCTTCCTCGACACGTCCACCGCTCCACTGGAGTGCGGTGACAGCGGAGCCATCGACCCGGAGCCCATCGTCGGTGCCGACGGTTCGCTGACGCTGCTCTGGAAGCACGAGAACCCCGCGGCGATTCTGGCGACACCGATGAGCGCGGACGGTCTCGCGCTGGCCGGACCCTCGCATCACTTGCTGGGCGTGAGTCACCCGTGGGAACACGGAGTGGTGGAGGCACCGTCGATGGTGGTCGACGGAAGCGGCACCTGGCTCTTCTTCTCCGGCAACGACTGGAATGGGCGCCACTACGCCACTGGCGTCGCGCGATGCGACGGGCCACTCGGTCCGTGTGACACCGGGAGCGCCTCACCACTCTTGGCCTCGCATGACGCACTCGCCGGACCGGGTGGCGCATCCGCCTTCGTCGACACCCACGGCCAACGCCGGATGGCCTTCCACGCGTATCAGGAGCCGAAGGTCGGCTATCCCGAGAGCCGCCTACTCCACGTGGCCAAGCTCGACCTCAGCTCCGGCCGACCCGTCCTCGTCGAGTAGGGACCCGTACGGGCTCCCCGCTCATGTTCACTTCGTTCACGGGCCGCTCGGGCCACGGGCGAGCGGAACCCGTAAGAGCGCGAGGCGCCTCTCCGCTCGCCCTCTCGCTCCCCGCTCATGTTCACTTCGTTCACGGGCCGCCGACGAGGGCGGCGAGCAGCTTTTCGCGCCACCGTGAGCGACGGCCGGTGCGCGCTTCGAACCGGTCCGCGCCGGCCGGCAACTGCAGACCCGCATTGATCCCGAGCCACCGGAACGGTTCGCGTTCCCATCCCGGCGATTGGTGGTTGACCCAGGGGAGCGAAGTGAGTTCCGACTCCACGCCGAGCACCAGGTCCGCAAGCGTGCGCCCGGCGAGGTTCGTGGTGCTCACGCCGTCGCCCACGTAGCCGCCGGCCCAGCCGAACCCACTCGTGCGGTCGTACCGCACCGACGAGTACCAGTCGCGCGGGACGCCGAGGGGGCCGCCCCATTCGTGAGTGATGCGGGCGCCACCGGTGAGCGGGAACAACTCGGCGAGGACCCGCCGCAGTTCGGCGAACACCGCCGGATCGCGATCGAACCCGTCCTGGATTCGGCTCCCGAAGTGATACGGCGCACCCCTCCCCCCGAACGCAATGCGGTTATCGGCGGTGCGCTGCGCGTAGATGATGAGGTGGCGGCCGTCGCTCAGTGTCTCCCGGCCCTCCCAACCGATCTCGTCCCACACGCGGTCCGGCAAGGGCTCGGTGGCGATCATGAGCGAGTAGATCGGCACGACGTCGCGACGATGGCCCGGGAGCTTCGCGGTGTACCCCTCCGTGGCAATGATCACCGACTCGGCGCGAACGTGTCCGTGCGCCGTGGTGACGCGACGAGATGCGAGGTCCGTGACCCGACTCCGTTCATAGATCACGCCGCCGCGTCGTTCCACTGCCGACGCGAGCCCGCGCACCAGACGCGCCGGATGTACGCGTGCGCAGTGCGGGGTGTACACCGCGCCCAGGCTGCCGGCGACGGCGATGCGTTCCGACGACTCGTGCGCGTCCAGCCAGCGGAAGTCCTCCTCGCCGAAGCCCCACTCACGTTCGGACTCCACGTGCGCGCGGAGCCGCTCCACCTGACTCGGGCGCGTCGCAACCTCGAGGTTCCCTCCACGATGGAAGTGCGCCTCGATCTTCTCTGCGTGCAGCACGCGCTCGATCTCACCGATCGTGTCGAACATCGCGCGTTGGAGTGCGACGGCCGCGTCCCGACCGTGCGTCTTCGCCGTGGCCGCGCGACTGCCGGCGAAAAGGGCAGAGGCCCAGCCGCCGTTGCGACCCGACGCGCCGAAGCCCGCGATCTCGGCCTCGATGATCACCACGTTGAGACTCGGATCCCTGACCAACAACTCGTACGCGGTCCACAAACCGGTGAAGCCGGCGCCGATGATGACGATGTCCGCGTCGACCCGATCGACGAGCGCGGCGCGGGGGACGAGTGATTCCGGCACGGTGTCGAGCCACAAACTCCGGCTGCGGTACCGGTCTTCGGCGGGATGCGATGTGCGGCGAGTGCGCGGATCGGTCACCGGCTTCTTTGCAGGCGCGGCAGTGGAAGCGACATCGATCGGGGTCAGTTCGGTCACGGCGCGAACCCACGAATGAGTTCTGCGAGCACCAACGGTTGGTCGCCCTGAATGCTGTGCCCGGCCTGCTCGACGACTTCGACCCGAACTCCGGGGGAGCGGCGGCGGAGCTCGGCCACATCCTCGTCGTCGACGACCGGGGAGTCGGCGCCGCGCAGGAGCATGAACGGCACCGCGACCGCGTCGACGGCGTCCCAGAGATTCCCGAAGTCCGGAATCGCCGCGCCCTCGGGGAGCGAGAACCGGTCGTAGCGCCACGACCACGTGCCGTCGTCGCGCTCGGCTGCGTTATGAAGGATGCCGCGACGCAAGGACGACACACTGCGGGTGGGGTTGAACAGAACGGTGCGGTCAAGGATCTCGTCGAAACTCGCAAACGTCTCGGGGCCGGAAATGAACGCGGTGATCGCCGATGCCTTCTCGCGGTTGACTCCCGGGGTGACGTCCACGAGCACCAACCGTCGGACCAGTTCGGGCGCGTGCTGACTCAGCGCGAGCGCAGTGAGGCCGCCGAGCGACATCCCGACGACGGCC
>JANYJV010000061.1 GCA_025361725.1 Acidimicrobiia bacterium
CACAGCACGCCCAGCCCAGCGGCGATCGCCTGGAAGGCAATGCTCGGGTGCGAATCGGGTGGAGTGCAGATGATGACGGCATCGAGTTCGACCGTCTCGGCCAACGTGGCGAACGACGGCGCAGTGCGCGCGCCGAGCACAGCACCCAGCGCGCGAGCTGCGTTCTCGTCGGGATCGGCCACACCGGCAATCCGCGCGTCATCGACTTCGGCGAAGACGTCGACGTAGCTCCGCGCGATTCCTCCGGCGCCGACGAGTCCGAACCGCAGGGTCACGATGCGCCCGCGAGTTCGTGAACTGCATCGCGGACGACGCGGGCAATCGCCTCGGCGTGACCGTCGTCGTACCGCTCATTCCATGGCACCACGAGCACCCGCTCGAGGTACTCGTAGGTACCCGGGAACCGGCCGGGCGAGTAGTCGAGCGCGTCGGGTCGGGCCAGGGTGAACGGCCAACGACTGGACCCAAAGGTGCGTTGGTCGCGAAAGAGTGCGCATTCGAACGCGGGCTTGCGGATGTACCGGGGGGCGCTCGCTACACCGTGCTCGGCCAGCGCCGCGGCCAGCGCGACCGGCCCGCCGGGCACCACCTCCCGGTCCACCAGGATCGGCACCTTCCACCAGGTTGCGACATCGCCGGCTTCGAGCGCGGGCACCGAAACGCCGGGGAGGGCGCCGAGCCTTTCGAGGAAACGCGTGACCGTCGCCCGCCGCTGCCGGACGGCGGCGTCGAGCTTGTCGAACTGCGCGTTGGCCACCGCCGACTGCAGCTCGGTGGTGCGGTAGTTGAGCGCCAGGAACTCGTGATCGGGATCGGCCTCGCCGTACGGCCACGCCTTGTTGACGAACATCCGAGCGCGACGCGCGAGTCGATCGTCGTCGGACGCGATGAGACCACCCTCGCCGCTGGTGACGTGCTTGCCCTGTTGCGTCGAAAAGCAGGCCATCGACCCGAAGGTCCCGACCTGCCGGCCCGCCCGCTGAGTCAGGAATGCCTGCGCGCAGTCTTCGATCACCATCGCGTCGGAGCCGGCAACCGCGTCCACGATGGCGTCGACCGGCGCGGGCAGTCCGAACAGGTGGGTGACGATCACCGCACGAGTGCGCTCTGACATCGCGGCGCGCACGGACTCCGCCGTGACCATGCCGGTGCGTGCATCGACATCGGCGAAGACCGGGATCGCGCCCTGGAACAGGATCGGTGTGAGTGCGCCCATGTCGGTGATGCTCGTGGTGACGATCTCGTCCCCCGGTTCGGGGTCGCACGCGGCGATCGCAGCGTGGATCGCGGCAGTCCCGGAGCTGCACGCGACCACCGATCGATGGCCGGTGATCGCGCCGACTCGGGCCTCGAGTTCGGGGGTCTGGACCCCTTTGGTCGCGGTCAGAACCCCAGAATCGATCACGGCCCGAAGTCGATCAAGCTCCTCGACGCCGAGGAACCGACCGGTCGCGTCCTGATCGGAGGGCAACCGCATTACTTCTGACGATCGCAAGCCGGCTCCCGGTGTCGTTCCCGTGCCCGTGCCATCATTCGCCAGGGCGCGACGACGTCGCACTCGTACTGTACCGGCCGGTTTCGGCGACCCTTTGGCACCCGTCCGGGCCGTCGGGCCCTTCATCCTCGGAGCCTGATCCATGCGCACTGGCGCCATCGCCCTGGTGTTCGGCACGCGGCCGGAACTGGTGAAGCTCGCGCCCCTGGCGTGGGAGCTCGGCGCGTCGGCGGGTTGGATCCACACCGGCCAGCATCCCTGGGCGGATCTGGCCGAGATCGCCGGCGACCTTCGCATCGGGCCGCCCGACCGTGACGCCACGGTTGGGTCCGCACCACCGGGCCTGCTCGGCGCGTCCGTGGCGGCGGTGGCCGACGCACTCACGGAACTCGCGCCGGACGTCGTGGTGGTGCAGGGCGATACCAACTCGACGTTGGCGGGCGCGTTGGCCACCGCGAAGGTGGGTCTCCCACTCGTCCACCTCGAGGCCGGGTTGCGTGCGTTCGATCGGCGCCTGCCGGAGGAACACAATCGGATCGTCGTCGACCATCTCTCCGACGTGCTGTGCGCTCCGACACCGCTCGCCGCCACCCAGCTTGCCGACGAAGGCATCGCCGCAACGCGCATCGTGGTGACGGGGAACACCGCAGTGGATGCGGTGCATCGTGTGCTTCCTGACCGGGACGAGCGCCTCGCCATCCGTGCCGCGTTCGATCTCCGCGCCGACGAGTACGCGGTGGCGACCCTCCATCGTCCGGAGAACGTCGACGACGGGCAGACCCTTGCGACGATCGTCGAGGAACTGCGCGACCTCCCCCTCCCCGTCCTGATGCCAGTTCATCCGCGCACCTCGGACCGCGCCCGTCGGGCCGGCATCGAACTCGGTGGCGGCGCGATCGTCGTGACGGCACCCCTCGGATACCGCGCGTTCATCGCGCTCGCCGCCGACTCCGCGTTCCTCGTCACCGACTCCGGCGGCGTCCAGGAAGAGGCCAGCGTCATCGGGCGGCCGGCGGTGGTCGTGCGTCGCTCCACCGAACGTCCGGAAGTCCTCGGGACCGTCACCACCAGAGTCGACCCCGGCCCCGCCATCGGCGCTGCCGCGCGCGCGATCCTCGCCGACCTCCCCGAACTGCATCAGCGACTCGCCGACCTCGCGTCTCCGTACGGTGGCGGCGACGCTCGGTACCTGACCGTTGCCGCCATCGAACAACTGATCGCGCCACGATGAACACCGAACGTCCGGGCACCGAACCGCTGGGCACTGAACCTTCAGGCACCGAACTTCCGGGCACGGAGCGCCTGCGCACGGAGCCCGCCGCCTGTTGCATCTGCGGGACCCGGGACTCCGAGCCCGTCGGCTGCGGACCGGACTTCGAGTACCGGACGTCGCCCGACAGCTTCCTCAGCGTCGAGTGCACTCACTGCGGTGTGGTCTACCTCGACCCTCGCCCGGCCGCGAGCGAGTTCGGTCGGATCTATCCCGACGACTACCACGCGTTCCGTTTCACCGAAGCCGAGTTCGGCATCGTGTACTCGGTGCGGCGCCGCCTCGAAGCGCGCCGGCTCCTCCGAGCGCTGCGTGACCTGCCCACGTCCGCGGCCGTAATCGACGTCGGCTGCGGCGACGGATTCCACCTCGACGTGCTGGGTCAGTACGGACCTCCTGCGTGGCAACTGGTCGGTGTCGATGTCGACCCGCGTGCCGTCTCCGCCGCGCGCCGCCGCCAACTCGTCGTCCACGAAGGTCGCCTCGAAGATCTCGACCTCCCCGACGAGTCGTTCGACGCGGCGCTCCTGATCCAGACCGTGGAGCACCTCGCCGACCCGGCCGAACTCCTGCGGGCCGTCCGGCGCTTGCTCGTCCCCGGAGGACGCATCCTGGTCGTGACCGACAACACCGGATCGCTCGACTTCCGGATCGCGAAACGCCGGCACTGGGGCGGCTACCACTTTCCTCGCCACTGGTATCTCCACAACGAACGCTCGTTGGCCTTGCTCAGCGCGCACGCCGGCCTCGAGGTAGAGGAGATCGGCACGATGATGAGCCCGGTCAACTGGGTGTACTCGGCGCGCAATGCACTCGACGACTGGCACGCGCCGCGCTCGTTGGTGAACCGCTTCTCCCTCGAGGCGCCGGTCGCCCTCGCCGCCGGTACCGCGTTCGACTCCCTGCACCAACTCGCCGGACGCGGCGCGTTGTTGCGTGCGATCCTGCGTCGCCCGCGATGACCACGCCAACACCGCCTCCGAGCACCACGGGCGAGCCGGTCGTGGTCCTCGGCGCGGGCTTCGCCGGTCTCGTCGCCGCCGTGGAACTCGACCGGCTCGGCATCGACGTCATCGTGCTCAAGGCGTCGGGCGCGGTCGGCGGTCTCGCCACCAGCCACACGGTCGACGGGATCCGGTTCGACACCGGCGCCCACTTCGTCACGAACCGACTGGCCACCGCGCTCGGCGTCATGGATCAGTGCCGTGACGCGACCGAGTATTCCGAAGCGGTCTGGCGCAACGGGACAGCCGCGTCGTACCCCCTCGGGCTGATGCGTTCACCGCGATACGTGACGTCGGCACTTGCGGCACGTCTCCGCCGGAACCCGGCATCCCGAACCGCCGCGGATCGCTTCCGCTCCGAATACGGCCGCGCCCTGGCCGACGAGGTTGCGATTCCTCTCCTCGAAGCGTGGTCCGGCCTCCCGGCCGAGGAGCTGGCCCCGTCGATCCTCGACAAGATTCCCGGCGGGATCGGCGAGACCGTGGCGCTCACGGCGGCCCGCCGGTTGACCCACCGACCTATCGCCATCGGCTACTGCGCCGAGGCACCACAGAGCGCCAACGTGTGGCACGTCTACCCGCGTGACGGACTCGGCGTCTTCACCGACCGCTTGGCCGCACAGCTCGCCGGTCGCATTCACCTGGACACACCGGCCGAGGCCATCCACGTTCGCGACGGTCGGGTCGTCAGCGTTCGGGTGCACGGCGACGACCTTCCCGCGGCTGCGGTGGTGACCACGCTCCCCGCGCCGCTCCTCCCCCGGATCCTCGACGATCCGGCCGTCGCCCCGCTCGCCGCGCTGTCGTTCCGGGCGATGGTGTTCCTCCAACTCCGCATCCGCGGCCGCGGCCTGCTGCCCGCGCCGGTCACGTGGACCCCCGGTAGCGAGCTCCCCTTCTTTCGCGTGACCGAGACGCCGATGGCCATGCCGTGGCTGGCGCCCGTCGGAGAAACGGTGCTCACCGTCGACATCGGAGCGCGCGTTGGCGACAGCACGTGGACCGCCGACGCCGATGAGCTCGCGTCGAGGTGTCTCGATGCCCTCGCGGCGTTGATTCCCGACGTCTGCACGCGCATGATCGACGTGTACTCCACCCGGACGCCGATTGCCTACCCGGTGTTCGCGCTCGCGACCGAGCCGGCGCGCCGCACCATCGCCAAGCACGGCATCCGCGGTCTGGTGAGCGCGGGGCGCAACGCGGAGTTCGCCCATCTCCTCATGGAGGATGTGTACTGGCGGACCCTGCGATCGATGCGGCGGCTCGGGCGTCAGTTGGCCGGATAGCGGTACAGACCCTGGTGCTCGAAGAAGTACGGGTCGGGTTCGAGTTCGTGCACCCGACCGGGGCGGTGCAGGGTGAGCAGGTCCGCGATCTGAGAACACTTCTGGTCGGCCGCGGTCCCGTTGTTCGTGTCCACGAACCAGACCGTGTGGGTCCCGGCGAGCCGCAACACGCGGTCGACGAACGCACTCGGCCGCACCGCGTCCACCCGGCGTTGGTAGTCGACCCAGTCGATCCGAACCGGCGAGGTGAAGCTCGGGAAGCTGATCACGCGCAGGTCGAGACGCAGCCGCCCGACCACATCGGTCCCGATGGCATCGGGACAGAAGAGCACGACGTCCCCGGCCACACTGTGATCGCGGATGATCGGGGCGAGTTGGTAGGCCTGCGTGCGGTTCCGTGCCGCGTTGCTCACGCCACCCCATGCACCAAGCACCAAGGCCCCGACCAGGACGGCGACGCGCACCCGAGCGTTGGAGAAGATCGCAACGCCGAACGCGCCGACCACCAGGAAGAGCGGGAACACCACCGACGCGTACCGACCCTCGAATGTCGTCCCTGAGAGCCGTCCGATCACCAAGCCCACGGCCAGTGCCCCGAACGCGACCCCGGCCTCGAGCCGCACCCCACGCCGGGTCGCCAAATCGAACTCGATACGACGAGCGTCGATCGAGCGGGCAAACACGCCGAGCGCGATGAGCACGACGAGCGCCCAACCCGCAAGATGCGCGTTCCCACCGAAGGACTTGAAGGCAGTGGCCCAACTCCCGAAGGGGCTCACGGGAGCACCCCATGGAGTTCCGGTGTGCGCGAGCTGGAACCGGAACGCCGAGAACCACGGCAGGAACAGCACCCCACCGACGGCGAGCGCGACGGCGACCAATGTGGCGGCGCGACGCTGCTCCCGGCCGGCGCGCACCGCGACAACGAGCAGTCCGGCACCGATGACGCCGAGCAGCGAGAACGCCCAGTAGTGCGTGTACAACATCGCGGCCGAGATCAACACGACGGCCGCCAGGCGCAGCACCGTCGGCCGTTCCAGCGCACGCGCCAACGCGAGATACCCGACCGTGACTTCGAGCATCACGAGCGCGTACATCCGCGCCTCGGTCGAATATCGGATCGCGAACGGCGAGAGCGCGAGCAACAGCAGGGCGGTCCACGCGACCGTTCGGGATCCCTCGCGAGCCAGACCGAGCCGTACTCGCCGCTCGTCGAGCCGTCGGCCGATGTGCCACATCGGCCACAGCGTGAGCACCCCGATCCCACCGGAGAGCGCGCGCACACTGGCGGCACCGGTGCCGAACACCCGCATCCACCCGTGCAGGAGGAAGTAGTACAGCGGTGGCGCGCCGTCGTGGCGCAACGCCGTCGGGATCCGACCGAGGGACAACTTCGAGATGTTGACGGAGAGCACTTCGTCCGCCCACAGGTCCGACGCGCACACGAACCGCAGGACCACACCGAGCGCGAGGACTGCGCCGATCCCGAGGATCAGCGCAGGTGAATCGAACCGGTGTTGCGCTGTTCCCGACCGATCGGTCGGTGCCGTTTTCTCAGCCGCCCGACGGGTGGATGCTCCCACTCGCATCGCTCAAGGGTAGTCCCGGCGATTCCCCGGCTTGACCACGCTAGGTGGCGGACGTACTCGGCATCGCGTCCGCGTACGCGGTCTCGATCGCATCCAGGTGCGCGCTCCAGTCGATCGGTTCGGCAGCCGGCGCCGGCGTGAACACCTCGGGCGCCTCCGCAAACCGCCGCATGGACTCGACGAGGGCCTCGACGTTCGCGGGTGCCACCAGGAGCGGAACGCACTCCGGCGCGATCAGCTCCGGGATCCCGCCGGCCGTCGTCCCGATCACGGCCACCCCGCGACTCCGAGCTTCGTTGAGCACGAGCGGTGCGGGGTCCGGCCACTGGGACGGGACGACGAGGCAATCGATGTCCGCCCCGAGCAGCGCATCCTTCTCGTCACCGGACACCCAGCCACGGAACTCCACTCCCGGCGTCGCCGCGACCGTCTCGGCCTCGGGCCCGCGCCCCGCAACCACGAGCCGTACATCGTCCGAATCCAATCGGGCGAAGGCGCGCAACAACGTGACGATGCCCTTGTCCACGCCCAACCGACCGATGAACCCGAACGTGATCGGCCGCGGTCCGGGCGTCACGATCCGAGCGCGTGGTTCCGAGACCGGGTTGTAGACCACCCGGCTGCGACCCCGCATCCACGGCAACACCTCGAGGTGCGATTGTTCGATCGCGCGCGACACCGCCACCACCACATCGGGCGCGTGCCGACCGATCTGCTGATTGCGCACGCCGCCGATCAAGCGACACGAACCGCAGCGCGTCTCGCACGGCGTGTCGTCACGTTTCACCATCGAGTTGCGCTGACACAACAGCCAGTAGTCGTGGAGCGTGTGCACGTGCCCGATGCCCGCCCGGGCCGGCGCGGTCATCGCCGACGCGCTCATTCCCTGGACCACATGACTGTGCACCACATCCGCGCGGAACTCGCGCATCGCGCGGTCCAGGATCCGATGAGTGTCCGGACGGGCCAGGTCCGCGAGGTGGAACAACGCGCGCCGCGCGCTGGTTTGCGAGCCGTAGTCCTGCATCGCGTACGGCCACGACGGAACCTGTCCCACCACGTCCTGCCCGTCGACGCCGAGGGTCAGGACACCGACGGTGTGGCCGTTCCCCCGCAGTCGCTCCGCGAGGGCGGACGCGTAGATCTCGGCACCACCGAGCACCACCGGTGGCCACAGACTCGACACCATCAACACCCGCATGAAGGACCTCGTACCCACCGATCGATTCCTCGCGATGGCGACGGCGAGAGTCCGAACACCCCGGGCGAGGGCCTCGTACTGTACCGAGCACCTGGCGATCGGAGATCACTCATTCAAGTGCGGGAACCATTTCGAGTCGGCATCCTCGCCGACACCGTCGACGCTCCGGGGGGCATCGGCCGGTACGTCCGTGAGGTGCTCGCGGCGCTGGGGCGACGAACGGATGTGCGAGTCACCGTCCTCACCACCGAACGCGGGTGCGCGACGGTCCGGCGGATCGCAGCCGACGTCCTGGAACCGGTGGTGGTCGCACCGCGCGCCGACCAGGTCTCGCTCGCGCTCTGGGTGCGGTACCGGTCCGGGCCGGCGTTCGCTCGCTCCGACGCGGAGATCGTCATCGGCACCAAGCACCTGGTTCCGCGCACGTCCCAGCCGACGATGCTGGTGGTCCATGACCTCTTGACCATCACTCGCGCGCACGAGAACGCACTCGTCAAGCGCGTGCTCCTCCCGAGGCACTATCGGCACTCGCTCGACGACGCCACCCATCTCGTCGCCGTGAGCGCCGCCACCCGCACGAGACTCGGTGACCTCGATCCGACATGGATGACCAAGTGTTCGGTGGTCCCCAACGGCATGAGTAACCATCTCTTGAGCGTCGAGCCGGTCGCGCCGGTCGAGCTCGCGAACCGGCGGTTCGCGCTGGTGGTCGGTGACCTCTCGCCGCGCAAGAACCTCGCGTTGCTCACCCGGATCTGGAAATCCGCCTCGCCGGCCGAACTCACGCTGGTGGTCGTCGGCCCGGACTCGGGGACCGATGCTCCGGTCCGGAGCGAACTGCTCGAACTCGAGCGCGCCGGGCGCGTCGTGTGGATACGCGGTGCGCAGGACCCGGTGTTGCGGTGGTGCTACGAGCGCGCCGACGTCGTGCTCTTCCCCACCTACGAGGAGGGCTTCGGGCTTCCGCTGCTCGAAGCGATGACGTTCAATGCCCCGGTGATCGCGAGCACCGACCCGGCCCTGCTTGAGGTCGCCGCGGGCGCCGACGGGGTGAGCCATCTCGACCCCGATGCCGATGACGCGTGGCGAGCCGCGATCGAACGAGTCGCCGGCAGTCGTCCCGAGGTCGCGCCCAGCCTTCCCGCCGGTGCCATCACCTGGGACGAGCACACCGACCGGCTCGTCACGATCGCGCGGGAAACCGTACGGAGTCGCTCGGTTCGTTCCACCTGATCGGTAGTATCAAACCGACATGGCCGCCGTGATCGCAGAGTTGCGTCGCAATCCGATTCGTGCACCCTGGTTGTTCGGAGCCGGAGTCGGGATCGTCGCCGTGGCGCTGATCCTCGGTTACGGACTCGTCGTGCTCGGAATCGCGATCTTGGTCCCGGTCGCCGTCGCCATCTCGGAGCGTCCACAACGCGGCGTGCTCGTTCTGGCGGCGCTCTTGCCCTTCGACGGCATGCTGCACGTGCTCGGCCCGGCGTGGACCGCACCCTGGAAACAGGTCTTCATCCTCGCCATGTTCGTCGCCACCTTTTTCTGCCCCCCTGAGGCTCGTGCGCAAGTGCGACGGAGGTTCCCCGGATGGGTTCTGGCGTTCTGCGTCCTGCTCGCACTCGGCCTGGTCTCGGCGTTCTTCAAGGATCGCAACACTGCGCTCGTCGGCCTGCGCTTGTCGTACTTCAGCGCGTTCATCACCCTGACCGTGTGGCGGTGCCCGTTCACCCGGCGCGATCGAGATCACCTCGTCAGCGTGTTCTTGGCGCTCTCGATCATCACCTCGGTGATCGGAATGTGGCAGCAGGTTGTTGGCCACGCGTACCTGCACTCCCTCGGCTACGGCTACACCGAGAACATCCGGTTCACGTCCGGCTTCACGATGCGATCGTTCTCGACGTTCAACCTGCCGTTCCCGTTCGGGTTCTACCTGATGCTCGCCATCCTCATCGGTTTCCCGATGGCGCTTGCCGAGCCGCGCCGGCTCCGGAGCAAGATCTTCTTCATCAGTCTTCCGCTGGTCGCAACGGCGTTGCTCTACACGTTCGTGCGGGGCGCGATGCTCGGCACCGCGGTCGGTCTGCTCTACCTCGCATTCCACCGCTACAAGTTCCTGGTCTACGGCATCCCAATCGTGATCGTCGCTGCGCTGTTCATCCCGTCCGGCTCCAACCTCACCGGCGCGGTCTTCAGCTCGACGAGCCTGCAGGACCGGACCGTCTCGTGGAATGACCGGTTCGATCGATTCGCCCAGAACCCGCTCGGGACCGGAATCGGCACCACCGGCGCGGCCGCGGAAAAGGCGGCCAAACTCAACTCCCTCGACCCGAACGCGACCTACGTGCCCGACAACTCATGGCTGAAGGTCCTCTTCGAACTCGGTGTGTTCGGTCTCTGGATGATGGTGGCCATGTTGGCCTCGATGTTCATCTTCACCCGGTTTGTGGAGCGAAGATCCAGCGGCATTGATCGAGACTTCGTGAACGGCGCGGCGGCGCAGCTGCTCGCCGTGTTCACCGCATCGCTCGTCGCCACGTATCTCGAACTCACGCCGATGGATCAACTGTTCTGGCTCATGGCCGGTGTGGTGGCCACCATCGCTCCGGTCCTCGCCGATTCCGCGCCGGACGTCGGCGAAGCGGCACGGGCGCGCAGCGCCAACTGACCGCGCGTCGCGCACGTCGGCACGCCGAGCGTCACCGTTCCTCGCCGGACACCCACCTACAATGGACGGTTCATGGATCTCGCTTCGCACTTCCGTGTCATCGCGCAAAACTGGCTGCGAATCCTCGTCATCGCCGCCGTCCTTGGCGCCGTGATCTTTCTCGCTTCGAGTCTGCAATCCGACACGTTCCAGGCCAAGGAAACCCTGACCGTCACGCCCGGCGTGGTCGTGTCGGGACAGTCCGAGGCCGAAGCTGCAACCTTCGCCGCGCAGACCTTCGCCAAGTACGTCGGAACGCGACCGGTGCTGGAACCGGCCTTGCGCGACAGCAAGTTGAAGATCTCGCTGTCCGAGCTGAAGAGTCGGGTGTCGGCGGCGCCGTCCGGCGATCTGGGCTTCGTCGACCTGACCGCGACTGCGCCGAACGCGCGCGAAGCCGAACTCATCGCCCGATTCGTCGGCAAGTCACTCCAAGCCACGGTCAAGGCCATCGGCGACAGCAAGATTTCCGTCCTCACGGATCCGATCCGCACCGATCGGTCACAGATCCAACAGCAACTCGACTCCACGACCCTCACGCCGAACGAACGGGCCGCTCTGCAGGCTCGGTTGGATCAACTGTCGATCTCCGAGGCCGAAGCGCTCCGTACTCCGGTGGCGTCGCTCTCGCCGTTCGCCCCGGCGCTGGCCGACCAGGACCCGGTCGCGCCCAAACCGACTCGCGACGCGATCCTCGGGTTCCTCGTGGCGCTCGTCGCGGTGAGCGAACTCACGGTGCTCGCGCACTTCGTCGGAGACCGGTTCTCCGGCGCCGAGGACAGCGCCGACGTCGCCACCCTCACCGGGCTTCCGGTCATCGCCAAGATCCCTCGCGGCGAAGGCATCGAGGTCATCGAGGCCTACCGGGTACTGCGAACCAACCTCATGGTGTTGGAAGGTGCAGGGAAGCCCCGCACCGTCGCGGTCGTCAGTGCGAACGCCGGAGCGGGCAAGACCTTCACGGCCACCCACCTCGCGGAGTCGGCGGCCGGCCTCGAAGAGAAGGTCGTCCTCGTGGATGCGGATCTGCGCAAACCCACGGTGCACGAGCGGCTCGGCATCCCACGCGCCCCGGGGCTGTCGTCGGTTCTGCAGGGCGGCGATCTCACTGCGGCGCTCACCAAGGTCCCGGACAGCGCGTACCTCCGAGTACTGCCGAGTGGCGCCGCGGTGATCGATGCGTCGGGCATGCTCGGTGCGCGTTCCTTCCGACACGTGCTCGACGCACTCCGGGCCGTTCGACTCGTCATCGTCGACACCCCGCCGGCCGGTTTGTTCTCGGACGCACTCGCCGTGGCCTCGCAGTGCGACGCCACGATCTTCGTCCTCGACGTCAAGACGAGTCGCCGGAGGGCGGTCCGGCAATCGGTCGAACAGCTGGAGCGGGCCGGGGCCAACCTGGTGGGCGTCGTGATCAACCGGGCCACGGTGCAGAAGACCGCCTCCTACTACGAAGGCTGATCCCGCCAGTTTCGTTCAGTTTCCCGGACTGCCGGCTGGTCCGGGGCGGTCGTAGCCCTCTTCGACGATCGCCATCAGATCGTCGTGCGGCTCGCCGCCGAAGGCGCGGAGACCGCCCGGTCCGTTCGGGGCCAGCACGTGGACCAAACCCAGATACAGGACACCGACGAGTGCCAAGCCGAGCGGCCACGGGATTCGTCCGAGGGCGGCCCACCCGACGAGCCCCGCCACCCCGCCGGCACCGACCGTCTTACTCACTGCACCCCACGGGAACGGACGCAAACCGGGGATCCGAGCCACGCCGGTGCCGATCGCGAACAGCACGATCGACTCGGTGATCACGGTCGCCCACCCCGAACCGATGTAGGAGTACTTGGGAATCAGGATCAGGTTCAGCGTGACGTTCACCACCACGCCGACGAGCATGGCGATCGGATACAGCCGGTTGCGCTTGACGGCAACGAGCGTTGCGAACGCCATGATCGTGAAGAAGTGCAGTGCTTGTCCGACGACGAGCAGGCGCGCCGAGTCCGCGGCCTTGCTCGCGTTCCCGCCGTAGAGCGCGGTCACCACCGGACCGGCGAAGACCATGAACCCCGCGCAGGCACCCACCGCACCGACGGTGAGGATCACCGCGGCGTGGCGGAACGTGCGCCGGAACGCGGCCGGGTCCTCTGGCCAGGAGGCGACCATGAGCGTGAGGGCGGGGGTCACGATCGCCGTCGGCACCGCGCCGAGAAGGTCCGCGAACTTGTAGCCGACGGCGTAGAGGCCGGCGGCGGCCGAGGTCCCGATGATCGACAGCATGATGAGATCGATCCGGAAGTAGATCGTGTCCAACGCCGCTCCGAGCGCGAGCGGCGCGGCTTCTCGGATCCACCCCCACCATTCATGGCGATCGAAGAGGATCCGGGGCCGCACACCCCGACGCAGCGCGAAGACCAGCCACAGGAGGAAAATCACGCCGTTTAAGACGCTCGCCCCCACGTACCAGAGCAGTGATCCGACCCCGGCAACCGTCACCGTCACGATGAGGGCAAATCCTCCAACCTGGCCGACCACGTTCGAGATGGCGATGTCACGCAACCAGAGGCGCGCTTCGAACAGCAGGATGAGCCCGTAGGCCACCGAGAGGATGATGAGGTTCAGGCCGCCGATGGCCGCACCGACCACCTCGCCCGACGAGAAGTTCCCCGTGGCGGCACCGATGCCGACCACGATCATCGCGACGACGTAGGACACCAAGCCGATGATGAGCCGGAGTCCGGCGTAGGCGCCGACGATCCGAGCGGCCTCCTCCTCGTCGGCGGCGAGCACCTCGGACAGCACGATCCGCGACAGCCGCAGGTCGGCGATGAACCCGACGATGCCGAGCACCGCGAAGATCACCGAATATTGGCCGAACCGGCTCTCGCCGAGTACCCGGAAGATGATCGCGGTCCCGAGCCAACCGAGGACCGCCACCGCGTAGCGGCCGACGAGCAGAATCGACGCGCCCGAGAGCAGCGAGCCCGAGCGTTTGGGGGCGCCGGGTGCGGGGGCTTCGGTGATCGCGGCCTCTCAGTGCGCGATGGGCGTCGAGCTGGACACGATTCGAGCCCGCACAGGGAAGTCGACCAAGCCCACCGTACGACCCGCGCTGACCACCTTGACCGTGTCCTTCTCGGCGCGCTGGTCGTAGATCACGCCGACATCGTGCGAGTGGAGGCCAATGTCCACCGAGTAGATGCCGTCGAGTACCGGGAACCGCTCGAAGATGAACGTGCAGGTGCCGTTGCCCTCGACGAAGCCGGGGTCGTCCCCGGTGTAGTCGGTGTTCGTGCCCAGGAGCATCCGGCCATCCTGGTCGTGAATGGCGATCGAGAACACGACGTCGTCCACGATTTCGGGTGCGCAGAAGTGGACCTCGACGCGCAGCGGTTCGCTCGGAGCCAGATGCGTGCGCCCCGGCTCGGGATACTGCACGTCGACGTCGGTGATCTCGATTCGGAGGTTGCGGCGCAACTGGGGGTCTTCGAGCTCCTTCGGGACCTCGACGCCCTTGTGTTGCAGGTACTCGCGGAAGGCGAGCGCGGCCTCGCCGGGCTCTCCCACGGCCACGAGCTGCCCGTGGTCGAGCACCGCGGCGCGGTCGCAGATCCGGCGCACGAGATCGACCGCATGGGAGACGAGGAGGATCGTGCGGCCCTCGCGTTGGAACCGCTTGATGCGCTCGAGGCACTTGCGCTGGAAGGCCTCGTCGCCCACGGAGAGCACCTCGTCGACGAGGAGGATCTCTGGCTCGACGTTGACCGCGACGGCGAATCCCAGGCGCGCCGCCATTCCTGACGAGTAGTGCTTCACCTGATTGTCGATGAAGTCCTCGATCTCGGAGAACGCCACGACCTCATCGAAGATCCGATCGATGTCCTTGCGGGAGAACCCGAGGATCGATGCGTTCATATAGATGTTCTCGCGCCCGGTGAGGTCACCGTGGAAGCCCGAGCCCAACTCGAGCAGCGCCGCGATGCGACCCCGCTTGGTGATCCTCCCCTCCGTGGGGCGCATGATCCCGGCCACGCACTTGAGCAGCGTCGATTTCCCGGAGCCGTTGTGGCCGAGCAGGCCAAGGGTCTCGCCCTGGTCAACATGCAGCGTGACGTCGCGCAACGCCCAGAACTCTTCGTAGCTGGGCTTGCGCCAGTTGACGACCCGCTCCTTCAACGAGTCGGCACGCGCGTGGTTCAGGCGGAAGTGCTTCGAGACGCGCTCGATCTCGATCGCCGCGCCCATCAGATGTTCTCCGCGAAGTTGTCCTCGAGCTTGCCGAAGATCCAGAACGCGAACATCAGCAGCGCGATCGATAGCACGACCACGAAGCCCAGGTTGCGCAGGTACCACCACTGCGACAAGTCCGGCACGGCTGGGAGCTGCGTCGGCTTGCCGTTCGACTGAATGGTGACGAGGTGGTTCCCCCAGATTGCGCGCTGCATTGTGATGACGATCGAGGTGAGCGGGTTGAGCAGCGACCAATCGCCGATCTTCTCCCGCACTTGTGCGTACGGGTAGACGATCGGGGTCATCCAGAACCATGCGAGCAGTACCAACTCGAGCAGGTGCTCGATGTCGCGCGCATAGACGTTGAGCGCTGCCAACAAGATCGCGAGTGCGGCGACGAGCAAGAGGAGGGTCATCAGCGCAAGCACGATGAGCGGAAGGAACGACCACGACGGCGGGTACCGGAACACCATGAGTGCCGCCGCGAGCACGGCCAGTTGGAGCCCGAAGTGCACCAACGCGGCACCAATCGACGCGAGCGGCAGAATCTCACGCGGAAACCACACCTTGGTGACCAGGCTGGCGTTGCCCACGATGGAGGTGGTCCCGCCGCCGAGACCCGCGGAGAAGAGGTTGTACGGCAGCAGTCCCGACAGCAGGAAGATGGCGAAGTACGAGATCGATGCTGGGATGAAGTACGTGAAGACCAGGTAGAAGACCACCAGGTACAGCATCGGGTTGAGCAGCGACCACACGAACCCGAGCGCGCTGTTCTTGTACTTGACCTTGAGCTCTTTGCGAACGAGGGTGCCGAGGAGCTCGCGGTAGGCCCACACGTCGCGCAGTCGCCGGACGGCGCCGGGACGAGCCGATACCTCGTCCCGGTCCGAGGACCGGGACGGCGCGACGGGATCGGGGGAGGCGGTAGTCATGGCAGGAGCGTCCACGCGGAGTGCGAACCCGTCGATCCTAGACTCGCATCCGCCGCGACCTCGGGACGCGGACTCCCCTGTGACGCGAACTCCCCACAAGGCTTCGAACGCCGAGAGCCGCGCCTGCGCGTTCCACTCAGAGAACGGGCGTCTGCAGTCCGCGCCCGGGACTGCGTCGTTGCCAGTCGTCCCGGACGTGCGCGAGGAACCCTTCGTAGCGGTCCAGGAGATCGCTCCAGTCGTAGCGGCGCTCGACGTAGGCCCGCCCCGCGGCGCCGAGCTCGTCGCCGAGGGCGCGGTCACCGGCGAGCAGCTCGATCGCTCCTTCGAGCTCGCCGTAGCCCACATAGGGAATCGCACCGCCGCTTCGCCGTGCCTGGCCGCGCAGCACCTCGCATCGCCCCTGGACGATCGCCGGGCGCCGGTGCGCCCAGGCCTCGCACAGCACGATCGAGAAGCTCTCGAAGTACGACGGCTGCACGAGGGCCAGACAGCCGGCGAGTGCGGCGTTCTTCATCCCCTCGTCCATCGCTCCGGTCACGACGACGCCCTCGGTCGGGGTCAGCTCGCTGATCAGCTCGCCGAGCATGACCAGGAGTGGTGCGGCGGGATGACGTTCGCGATACACACGGTACGCGTCGACGAGTTCGAGCGCGCCTTTGCTCGCGTCGATACGCCCGACGGAGAGCAGGTACGGACGCTCCCCGATGCCGATGTGGTCACGGAAGCTCGCACCGCCGCCCGCGTCCCGGTCGAGTGCGTCCCGGTCGAGTGCGTCCAGATCGACGCCCACGCCCGTGATGATCGACGCGCGCTGCAATCCGAACCGACGCTCTACCAGGGTCTGCTCCTCCTCCGCCAAAAAGGCGAACGCGTCGGCGAGCTGGAAGATCGGGTCGAACACGGCGAGCGCGAACGGTGGTTCGTCGTGCGCGAGCGGGTGGAGCACGGTAGGCACGACGCCCGCCACCGCGGCGAGGCCGTCACCAGTGTGGGGATACAGGTAGGTGAAGAAAACGACGACGTCGAACCGCGCGGCGTGCTCTCGGAGCCATCCCGGGAGTGCCGGCAGATCGGGGCCCTGCATCCGATGCCACAGCCGCTGCACGTGGTACGCCGGCTGCGGGCGGCCCCACACGACCCGTTCGTGCAGCGGACCGAAGAAGCGATGGTCGCGGGGGGCTCGCACCGAGAAGCGGTGCACGGTGACGGCACCGTCCTGTTCGTCACCTTCCGGATAGACGTCGGCCCAGTCGACGTAACTTCTCGCGCGACTCGTGACGACCTCGACGTCGTGACCGCGCGCGGCCAGGCGCATTGCGTAGTCGCGGCAGGCGCGTTCGCCACCGCCCAGCACCTCGGCGCCGTACCGCTGGACTGCGAAGAGCAGCCGCACGTCAGGCCACCTCGAGCAGCGCCTCAAGGAACAAGGATCGCGCGTGGTCAGGGTCGAACTTGGTGGCCACCCGCTGACGTCCGCGCGACGTCAGAGCGTCGCGAGCCTCGGTCGAGGAGATGAGCATCGCGGTCGCCTCGGCGAAGAGCACCGGATCGGGCTCGGGCGGCAGCAGGAAGCCCGCGTCGCCGATCGTCTCGGGGAGTGCAGCGACGGCGCGTGCGACCACCGGCACGTCGAACGCCATGGCTTCGAGCACCGGGATACACAGGCCCTCGTGGTCACTCGCAGTCGCGAATACCGTGGCGCCGCGGTAATAGGCGACGAGCTCCTCCGGCGAGATGCTCCCCGTGAACCGGACGTTCGCGAGGCCGAGCTCGCGACGGAGCTGGCGCAGGACCTGCCCGTAGGCCGGCAAGCGGAGTGCTCCGGCCACCACGAGCGTCGCCTCCGGGACGAGCGCGGTGACGAGCACGTGGAACGCCTCGAGGAGGAGCTCCTGGCGCTTGTGCGGGAGCACCTGCCCGACGAACAGGATCGTCGGGCCCGGTCGGGTCGCGATCCATTCCTCGGTCGCCGGATCGGACGGGACGCTCGCCAGCCGCGTCGGGTCGACGACGAGCGGTACGACGCGCACGTTCCGATAGCCAGCGTCGAGAAGGTCTTGAGCGTTGTACTCGGAGACCGCGAGCGCGAGCGGCGTTCGGTCGCGGAGATCGCCGAGGTGGACGCGCCCCTGTTGGAGGAGCCGCGCGAGCCGTCGATCGAACGGACGGAAGTACTTCGCCGGCGTGATGTTGTGGTACACGACGACGATGCGCTCCGAGCGCTCGGCGAGGAAGCGGCTCACTGCGACGTCGCCGATCGAGACGTGCGCGATGAGGAGGTCGCCGGGATCTCCACTGGCGCTCGCTGCGTAATCGCGGAGCGAGTGCACCTCTCGCTCGAGCGAGCGATCGCGATGCGCGGCGTAGATCTCCGACGATCCGACTCGTCGCAGGAGTCGCCGGTACTCGAACGCGGCTCCCGTGATCGCGTCGCCGGGCACCGCCGCGACCACGATCTGGTTGATCCGCATCAACGGGTTGCGATGATGGCGTAGTCCTGCGGTGCGAACATGAGCGACGAGAGGCGGGCGAAGTTCTCGTTGAGCTCGCGGGTGGACTCGTCCTCGCCGGCCAGTGGCAGCAGTTGCTCAGTGTCGGGCGGTGGGTTCCGCCAGTCGATCTCGACCTCGGCGAAGCCGGCCTCACGGAAGAGGAACTCGAGATAGGCGGGGTGTACCGGACGAACGTGGGTCGGGTCGAGGTAGAAGGACCGGGCGAACACATAGAGCGACTGAGGATTGACGGTCTCGACGATGACCTTGCCGCCGGGCCGCACCTTGCGAGCCGCCACCGGCACGAGGTCAAGCGCGTCCTGAGGACTGAGGTGCTCGATCACCTGGATCAAGGTGAGGCCACCGAGCGAACCGTCCTCGAGCTGGCGCAGGTAGGTGTTGCCATCGTCGAGTGCCACATCGAGCCCCAACTCCTCGGCCCGCTTGACGAGCAATGGATCTGCTTCGACGCCGCGGGCCTCGACTCCGAGCTCCCCCAGGAGCTCAAGGAACTCGCCACGCCCGAAGCCGACGTCAAGCACCGGGCCACAGCCCGAGAGACGCGCGGCCAGGTCCCGGTACCGCGCCAGCAGCTCGGCGCGACCGCCCCGGAACGCCGCCTCGAAGCGGTCGTTCTCGAACCACGGCTCGAAGGCGGGTGGATCCGGATACTGCCCTCGAGGCACCCGGATCCGCCGCTCGATGACCGCGAGCAGATCGGCACGCAACAAGTTCAACGCACGCTGCTGATCGGCAACGAGCGTGTGGAGCGCGTCGAGCTGCCCGCGGAGGCCCCCGCCCGGCGCTTCGTCGGTCATCTCAAGCGGGTCCGCGGCCGCTTCCAACGCGTCTGCGACTGCCCTCGCGTTCGCTCGCGCCTGAGCGATCACACCCTCGGTCTGGCGTCGCACGAGCTTCGCGACGATCCGGTGCAACAGCGCGCCGCCCGGGACACGAGAGCGCAACGGGATCCCGTCGGCTGCGAACGCATCGGTCGTCTCATGGACGGCGTCGAGCCGCTCCCGGAAACTTGACCGGCTGCCGAGCATGCCGACGATGCGCTGATAGTGCGCGTCGAGCTGGTGCTCGAGGCCGGGCGGGTAAGCGCCGGAGCGGCGACGTTCCTCAACGCGGGCCTGGAGCGCATGCAGCAGTTCGTCGACGTGTGCCGCGCTCGCCTCGCTTTCCTCCATCGAAGTGAGACTAGTGCTGTGTTGCTCGGGCGACGTGCTTTGGCGCGGCGTGCACGCCGCTCATGGCGCTCACTTCAACGAAGCATCGTCGCCCTGTTCGAGCGTCGCGACCAGCGCCTCACGCAACCGGTTGACCTGTCCGACGATCGGATCGATCTGCCATGCCGTCAGCCGACGTACGAGCCGCTTCAGCACGGACGCACCCGGTCGGAGGGAGACCGGTGCGGGCAGCGCGAGGGGTGCGAGCCGGCGCAGGGCTGCCGTTCGCCGTTCGCCGGCCACGCTCGCGTCGCCCGCACCACGACGTTGCGCGGCGCGCACGCGGATCGTATGCATGACGGCGCCCCGGTCGGCTCCCGGCCAGGCGCCCCGCTCTGCGGCCACATAGCTCGCCCTTCCCGGCACCACCGACGAACCCAGTGCGCGGTGCTCGACGGCGAGGCCGCGCGCGTCGGCCAAGGCCGCGCCGAGCAGGTGCTCGGGACCGAGCCCGTACGCCACCACCTCGCAGTTGGGCACGGCTCGCAGCGCGCGCACCAGCCGACGGTCGGCCGGCGTCGAATCCTGGAGACGGACGAGGACGCGGTCGAACCGTCGGGCGAGCGTGACCAGCGAGGCGAGGCCACGTACCGAGCGCAGGTCGCGGTGATAGTGCGCGGCTGACGGTGCCGGCGAGCAAACCTCGACCTCGTGACCGAGAGCGCGGAGTGTACGGACCTCGGCCACCGTGGCATCGACGACCGGGCCGTAAGGAGGTGGGTAGTCGGCGACGACGAGCACCCTCACTGCGGTCCACCTGCCGGCGTCCACGCGTCCAGGGTCTGCTCGATCCGATCGAGGACGCGGGGCCACGACGCGTGGTCCAACGCGTACGCGCGGCCGCGCGCGGCGAGCTCGCGCGCGGTCTCCGGTGCG
>JANYJV010000091.1 GCA_025361725.1 Acidimicrobiia bacterium
CGGATGGTGGGATGACCCTGCCGTTCGTCCTGCACTCGGCGTGGGTGCCGGGTGTCGTCAACGCACCCCAGCACGAACGCACCCGGTTCTCGAGCGAACTCGATCGCATCGACGAACTGCCCGAAGATCTCGCGGCGGTCGCCCGTACTGTGGCCCGCGAACTCGATGAAGGAGGACCCCTCGTATGACCTCCACGATCGCCACCAGCGACGACCCCTTTCTCTCCGGTGGGTACGCGCCCGTCGACGCCGAACGCGACGATGTCGCCCTCTCGGTGAGCGGGAAACTTCCGGACGGTCTGGCCGGGGTGTACCTGCGCAACGGCCCGAACCCGATGTTCGCGCCGAAGGGCCGCTATCACATCTTCGACGGCGACGGCATGCTCCACGGGCTGACGCTCGACGGTGAGGGCGGTGCCAGGTACCGCAACCGGTGGGTGCGCACCGACGGTCTTGCGGCCGAGACCCGGCGAGGTGCCGCGATCTACGGCGGGATGGCCAACGGCGAGTTCCCGACACCGGAGGAGACCGGGGGCGGACCGTCGATGAAAAACGTCGCGAACACGAACGTGGTTCGTCACGCCGGCCGCATCCTGTGTCTGTGGGAGGCCGGATCGCCCACGGAGGTGACGCCCGCGCTCGAGACCGTCGGGCTGTGCGACTTCGGCGGCGCGTTCTCGAGTCCGTTCACCGCGCACCCGAAGATCGATCCGCGCACGGGCGAGATGCTCGCGTTCGGGTACTCCGCGATCCCGCCCTACCTGCGGTACGTGGCGATCGACGCCACGGGTCAGGTCACCAAGACCATCGACCTGGACCTCCCTGCGCCGGTGATGATGCACGACTTCGCGATCACTGATCAGCACGTGGTGTTTCTCGACGCCCCCGCGGTCTTCGATTTCCAGGCGTTCTCGAACGGCGAGCCGATCATCAGTTGGAAGCCCGAGAACGGCACGCGGATCGGGGTGCTCTCGCGTGAGGGCGACGGCCGCGACGTGGTGTGGATCGACACCGATCCGTGTTACGTCTTCCACTTCCTCAACGCGTCGACCAGCGCGGACGGTCGCACCGTGACGGTGGACGCATGCCGGCTCGCGCGCATGGACATCGGCCTCGAATCCGAGGAGGGTTCCGCCGACGCCGACGCGTGGCTGCACCGCTTCACCGTGGATCTCACCACTCGCTCGTGCCGGTATCAACAGATTGCCGAACTGCCGGGGGACTTCCCGCGGGTGCCGGCCGCGCTGGAGGGTCTGAGTCAGCGCTACGGCTACTACGCATCGTTCTCGAGCGGTCGACCCGATGGCGGGATGTTCGACTCGGTGACCAAGGTGGACTTCACCACGTCGGCCGCGCAGACCCACGTCTACGGCCCCGACCAGATCGGTGGCGAAGCGGTGTTCGCGGCGGACCCGAACGGACGCGGCGAGGACGCCGGCTGGCTGCTGAACTTCGTCACCGATCAGACCAGCCTGACCACGGACTTCGTCGTCCTCGATGCCGGGACCCTGGACGAGGTCGCACGGGTGCACCTCGCTCAGCGCGTGCCGTTCGGTTTCCACGGCAACTGGATGCCGGCGGCCTGACCGTCGGGCCTTCACCAGCAACACTCGTCACCAGTCACCATTCCGGGGGGAATCTCGTGCACTTCGCCAAGCTGTTCACACCGCTCGTACTCACGGTTGCGCTCGTGGGCGCCGCGTGTAGCGAATCCGCGCCCACCAAGGCGACCGCACCGCTCACCACGCCGGCCAGCGATGGAGCCGCCAAATGCGACACCGCGGTCTCGGTGGTCGCGTGTGCCCCGAAGGGATCGTCGCTCGCCGCGCTGATGCCGAAGACTGCAACGCGCGCCACCGGGACACCGCTCGTCATCGGCACGATCAACCAGGACACGGGTGCCGCGGGTGCGTTCCCGGAACTCACGGTCGCCGACAAGGTCGCGGTGGACTTCATCAACACCGAACTCAACGGTGTGGACGGTCATCCAATCAAGCTGTTGACCTGCAACACCAACTTCAACGCCGACCTGTCCCAGAGCTGCGCGCAGCAGATGGTGTCGGACAAGGTTGCGGCCGTCGTGGGTGGTATCGACATCTGGGGAACGGGCATCAAGACCCTCGAGAACAACGGCGTCCCGTACGTGGGCGGTATCCCGGTGAGCTTCGACGCGGCGCGCAGCTCGGTGAGCTTCCAGTTCAGTGGCGGCACCTGGGGGGCCGTGCTCGGCATGGGGCAGTACGCGGTCGAGAAGCTCCACGCCAAGAAGATCGCAGTCATCTACGCGGAGTTCGGACCCATCACCGATTCGGCGAACCTCGGCAAGCGGGTGCTCGAGGCCCACGGTGCGCAGGTGACGCTCGTGAGCGTGAGTGCGATCAATGCCGACATGGTGCAGGCGCTCAACACCGCGGCGCAGGCGAAGCCCGACGCGGTCATCGCGTTGACTGCGGACAGCGGGTGCGTGCCGACGATGCAGACCGCCCAACAGATCGGCTTCAAGGCTCCGATCATGTACACGGGCGCGTGCGCCGCGCCGAAGATCCTCGACGCGGTGGGGAATGCGGCGGACGGGTCGATCTTCAACCTGGAAGCCGACCTCGACCCCAAGAATCCCGACAGGGTGTTGTACATGGAGATCGCCAAACGGTACGGGGCGAAGTACGGGTACCAAGCGCAGAGCGCGGGCACGGTGTCGTTCCGGGCGATGGTGAACCTGTATTCGATGCTCCGCAAGCTCGGCGCGGACCACGCCAACCCGGCCGCGATCTTGGCCAGGCTCCGGGCCGCGAAGGATGCGCCGAGCTTCTTCGGCCATCCCTACACGTGCAATGGCAAACAGCTGACGGGTTACGCCGCCATCTGCTCGCCGCAGCAGACGCTGGGAGTCCTGAAGCAGGGGAAGATCTCCCAACTCACCGGCTGGCTCGACGTCCAAGCCTTCGCCACCCACTGATCCGAACGGTCGAGGTCCCGCCATCTCCGCGTACTTCCAACAATCACTGACCGGCCTCGGCGCCGGTTCGGTCGTCGCCGTCCTCGCGATCGGCCTAGTGATCACGTTCCGGGCGTCGAACGTCTTGAACTTCGCGCACGCGGCCATGGGCATGTACATCGCGTTCGTGTACTACGGCCTGCGGAACTTCGACGTTGCGAGCACCGAGCGGGGTGGTGACCTCGTCCTGCCGATCATCGGACTCCCCACGCACGTGCACATCGTCGATCGGCCGACGGTCTTCACCGCGCTGATGATTGCCCTCGTCCTCGCCGCGGTGTTGGGGGTGGTGGTCTACGCGCTGGTGTTCCGACCGCTGCGCAACGCGCCGCCGTTGGCGCGGGTCATCGCGTCACTTGGCGTGTTCCTGTACCTCCAGTCCGTGATGCAACTGCGGTCGAGTGAAACCGGCGCGGGTTCGGCGTCGTTGCAACTCAAGTCCCTGTTGACGAACGACGTGATGCACTTCGGCGGCGTCGTGGTCCCGACGTCGAGCTTCCTGCTGGCCGGGTTCGCGGTGGTGGCGGCCGTCGTGCTGACGATGGTGTACCGCTACACGCGCTTCGGGTTGGCGACGCGCGCCGCGTCCGAGCACGAGACCGGCGCCATGCTGACGGGTCTCTCGCCGGACCGGCTCGGCTTCCTCAACTGGGTCATCGCCACCGTCTTTGCAGGCCTCGCGGTGATCCTCGTTGCGGGAGTGTCCGGACGCCTCGATCCGACCGAGACGAGCCTGCTCGTGGTACCGGCGCTGGCCGCCGCGCTCCTCGGCGGGCTCGACAGCTTCGCGATCGCGACCGTCGCCGGGCTCGCGATCAGCATGGCCCAGAGCGCGCTCGGAACCTTCCAATCCCGCAGCGCGTGGCTCCCGGACTGGCTCCCGAACGGCGGCCTGCGTCAGGCGCTGCCGGTGGTGCTCATCCTTGTGGCGATCTCGCTCCGCGGCGCGCAACTCCCGACTCGTGAGGCCTTGGTGGAGGGCCGGCTCGCCCAGTCACCGGTGCCGCGCCGGCCGCTCCTCGCGACGCTGGTGCTCGTCGGCTTGGGTGTGGTCGCGCTGCTCACCCTCGACGAGCTGTGGCGTCTGGCCATCGTCGTCTCCGTGATCGCAGCGATCATCGCGTTGTCGAGCGTGGTGCTCACCGGGTACGTCGGTCAGATCTCGCTTGCGCAATACGCGTTCGCGGGTCTGGCCGCGTTCACGACTGCGAAGTTGGCGTTGAACGGCGTGGGGTTCCCGTGGGCGCCGCTCCTGGCGATTGCGCTCACGGTCGCGGTCGGTGTACTCGTGGGCCTCCCCGCGGTGCGCGTGCGCGGGATGACGCTTGCGGTCGCCACCATCGGTGCCGCGATCGCCATCGAGGAACTGGTGTTCAACTCGCCGTCGCTGAACGGACTCACGAACGTGCCGCGACCGCGCCTGTTCGGGATCGATCTCGGCTTCTTGGGGGTCGGTCATGAGAACTTCCGGCCCGAGTTCGGAGTACTGACGCTGGTGGCCCTCGCGGTGAGTGGACTGGCGGTTGCCAACTGGCGGCGCAGCCCCACAGGGTTGCGGTGGCTCGCGGTGCGGAGCAACGAACGAGCGGCGGCGGCGGCCGGTATCAACGTGAGTGCGACCAAGCTCAACGCGTTCGCGGTGTCGTCGATGCTCGCCGCGATCGGCGGTGCGCTCCTGGCGTACGAACTCCCGGCGCTCTCACCGCAGCAGTTCATGGTGGTCGGTGCTCTCGCGGTGCTCGCGCTGTGTTACCTCGGCGGGATCGCATCGATCAGCGGCGCGCTCATCGCCGGGTTGATGGCATCCGGCGGCATCCTCACCCAGCTTCAAGGGGGTGCCACGGCCAAGGCGTCGAGCTACCAGTTTGCGGTGAGCGGCCTCGTGTTGATCGCGGTCGTGATCCTTCTGCCGGACGGCCTCAGCGTGGGCGCGCGGCGGCTCGTCGATCGAGTATGGGCGCGCGCATGACCGCGCTGCTCGACGTCCACGGATTGAGCGTCACCTACGGCGGGTTGCATGCCGTCGAGGACGTGTCGCTCACCGTCGGCGGCGACGCGATCGTCGGGCTCATCGGGCCCAACGGCGCCGGGAAGACCACCATGATCGACGCATTGTGCGGGTTCGTCCCTCACGCGCTCGGTGCGATCTCACTTGCCGGCCGCCGCATCGACCACCTACCGGCGCACGAGCGGGCCCGGGCGGGATTGGTGCGGACGTTCCAGTCCGTCGAGCTGTTCGATGATATCACGGTGAGCGAGAACCTGCTCGTGGCCGCCCACCGGCCCCAGTGGTGGTCGTCCCTCGTGGACGCGGTGGCGCCCCGGCGGAGTTCGCGGTCCCTCGACGTCGACTTCGCGTTGGAAATGGTGGGGATGGAATCGGTGGCCGAGATGCGACCCCCCGAACTCGCACACGGCCAGCGTCGGCTGGTGGGGGTGGCCCGCGCGTTGGCCTCGCACCCGAAGTTGCTGTTGCTCGACGAACCCGCAGCCGGCCTCGACCCGAGCGAGACCGCCGCGCTCGGCGCAGTTCTCCGGTCGCTGGCGGCGGCCGACATCGGTGTCTTGCTGGTGGACCACGACATGAGCCTCGTGTTCGACGTCACCGACGAGTTGACGGTGCTGGACCTCGGACGCGTGATCGCGTCCGGTCCCACCGCGACGGTCAAGGACGATCCTGCGGTGGTTGCGGCGTACCTCGGTGGTGGCACATGAACGGACCGTCGGCGTCGCCGGTGTTGCTCGCGCTGAACGACCTCACCGCCGGATATCGCGGCGTGCCGGTGGTGCGCAACCTCGACCTCGAGGTACGAGCCGGCGAGATCGTGGCGTTGCTCGGGCCCAACGGTGCCGGCAAGACCACCACCCTCAAGACGATCTCGGGGTTGCTGCCGCGGATCAGCGGCACCATCGAGGTGCTCGGCGAGACTCAGGCGGCCACGCGCCGCATGCGGTCGAAGGCCGTCGTCTCGTTGGCGCGGCGGGGACTCGCGCATGTTCCCGAGGAACGGGCGCTCTTCTACGGCCTGTCCGGGCGCGCCCACCTGCGGCTGGCGGCACGGCGAGGGGACTCGGCGGCGGTCACCGATGCGCTCGCGCCGTTCCCGGCGCTGACGGCGATCCTGGACCGGCCGGCCGGCTTGATGTCCGGCGGTGAACAACAGATGCTCGCCATCGCTCGCGCGCTGGTGGCACGGCCGAAGCTCTTGATGATCGACGAGCTCAGTCTCGGGTTGGCGCCGATCATTGTGGAGCAACTCCTGACGATGGTGCGCGACATTGCTCGGAACACCGCGGTGGGCGTGTTGCTCGTGGAGCAACACGTGGACGCCACCCTCGCGATCGCCGACCGTGCGTACGTCCTCGTGCGCGGCGAGTTGAGCGCGCACGGACCGGCCGCCGAACTCGCCGCGGACTCGCAGCGCCTCGCGCAGAGCTATCTGGGCGCGAACCCCGGTGCGCCCACCAGATACGAAGTTCGAGCCGACGACCCACTCCTGACCGACCCAGCACCGACGGAGGACACGCCATGACCGTGGAACAAGTCCCGATGACCGCCGACCGGGACACCGCGTGGTGGATGCAGGGGAACTACGCCCCGATCGAGCACGAGTTGACCGTCGAGGATCTTCCGGTGCGGGGGCGGGTGCCCGACGAGCTCACCGGCAGCTACATCAGAAACGGATTCAACCCGCCACGAACGGTGCCGTTCCACTGGTTCTTCGGCGCAGGCATGGTGCACGGCTTCGACCTGCGTGACGGCGCCGTGTCGTACCGCAACCGGTATATCCGCACGCCGTACCTCGAACACGATCTGGATCTGATCACCGCGGTGGGGGACCTGCGCTTGTCACCTGCGAACACGAACATCATCCGCCACGCCGGCCGACTGTTGGCGCTCGAGGAAGCCCACGTGCCCTGGGAGATCGACGCGCAGTTGGACACCGTCGGGAGTGTGGACTTCGGCGGGCGGCTCACCACTCCGATGACCGCGCACCCGAAGCTCTGCCGGGTCACCGGCGAGCTGCTGTTTTTCGGGTACCAGTTCCTCTCCGAGCCGTACCTCACGTACCACCGGCTCGACGCACAGGGGAACCTCGTGCAGTCTGAGGTGATCGACATCCCGCGGCCGGTGATGATGCACGACTTCACGATCACCGAGCACTTCGCGATCTTCTACGACTTGCCGATCGTGTTCGCGTACGAGCATGGTGGCTTCCGCTTCGACCGGTCGGCCGGCGCGCGCGTCGGCGTGATGCCTCGGAACGGCACGAACGCCGATGTGACCTGGTACGAGGTCGAGCCGTGCACGGTGTTCCATACGCTCAACTCGTATGAGCGCGGCGACGAGATCGTGATTCAGGTGTGTCGGGCGCGGTCGTTGATGGACGGTGGGATGGATGACCTCGGCGATCAGGCGACGCTGTGGCAATGGACCATCGACCGGACGGCGGGAACCGTCACCGAGACCCAACTCGACGATCGGATGGGGGATTTTCCTCGCGTCGACGATCGGCGGGTCGGACTGCCGGCGCGGTACGGCTACGTAACCGGGTTGCTCCCGGGTTCGCACCCGATCCTGGCGCCCCACGTGATCCGCTACGACCTCGACGCGGGCACGCAGATCGTGCAAGCCTTCGGCGGTGGGAGCACCCACGTCGGCGAAGCGGTGTTCGCACCGGCCGGCCCGGACGCGGCCGAGGACGAAGGCTGGATCCTCGTGCTCAGCCACGAGGACACCACCGAGACCACCACACTCAACATCCTCGACGCCCAGGACTTCGCGGCGCCGCCCGTCGCCACTATCGACCTCCCCCAGCGCATCCCCTTCGGCGCTCACGGCAACTGGATGCCCACGTTGGCCTGAGGGTCAGGGCTTGGGGTTGGTGAGGACGGTTTCGGCCGCGGTCTGGATGCGGGCGGCGGCCTCGGCGGGGGAGATGCGGTGTTCGAGCGCGTCGTGGATGGCGGACCAACCGGCGTCTTCGATCGCGGGGAACTCGGCGAGCGGTGGGTAGGTGATCATCGCCTCGGCGATGGTCTGACGAGTGAGATGTTGGTCCGGTTCGTGCAACGTGTCGACCTCGACTGCATCCTGCTCGCGTGCCGGTACACGCTGCTCGACCGCAGTGGCGCCGAGTGCTGCTGCCCCGCTGCGAGGAACGGAACGTCGGCGTCGTCATCGGCGGTGTCTTCAACAGTGGACTTCTCGCCGATCCCGACGCCAACTCCACCCACGACTACCTCCCCGCGTCGGAGTCTCTCCGCGTTCGCGCGCATGCACTTCAGGAGATCGCGCGTTCGGGCGGTGTCACCCTCGGGGGTTCAGTTGGCGGGAGCTGGGGTTAGTGGCCGGCGAGGAGGGTGCGGGCTTGGGTGGCCACGGCGGTGTCGCCGAGGCGCCCGACGATCGTCAGTGCCTCCTCGGCGGGGCCGAGTTCGCCGGTCAGTTCGGACTGGGCGACCAACGCACGCGCCAACCAGATCGGTGCCCGGAGCCGACGGGCGGTCTCGACGGCGGCGGCGACGAGCTCCGAGGCGTCTGGGTGACCGAGGACACCGGCGGCACGGCCGACGGCGAGCGCAATGGGTGCGTACGCGTGCGCACCGCTCGTCGCGATGAGGTGTTGAAACGGCAGGAGCAGGTCCACCACGACGGCGGCGTCCTCGGTGGCGTTGAGCGTGGCGGCGACTTCACCGAAGATGCTCAGCGTGGTTCCCCAGACGACGTCGCGCGGGACCGAGGTGAAGTTGGTGGCGGCCTCAGCGCTCAAGAGTCGGCGCGCATCGTCGAACTGACCGGTCTCGACGTAGCTCTTGGCCAACGCGGCCCGGAACCCTGCGATGTTGGGGTTCTCGGCCACGCTCTGTTCCATGGCGGGAATGAGTTCGTCCAGCCGCCCCTGCGCGTCGCGCAAGATGAAGAGTTGCGACGCGTAGAACACGAACGCATCTGGCTGGCCGGTCTCGGTACCGACCTCAAGTGCGCGCGTGCAAAAACGTTCCGACTCTTCGATCTGACCGGCGACGAGCGCGCGCCACGACTGGTGCACCAGCGCAATCCACTGCTGGTACGGCTGGTGCATCTGATCGGCGAGTTCCACTTCTTCGGCGAGGGTGCGGTCGACTTCGTCGATGTCGCCGATCTCGATGGCCACGGTGAGGCGATCACTCACTGCGGCCCATCGGGCGCCGACGTCGTCGAGCGCTTCGGTGATGGCCATGTTCTCCAAAGAGTGGACGTCTCGCTCGGACGCGGTCTCGGGAATCCGGAGGGTGTTGCCGCGCGCGGAGAGCACCCGGGTGAGCGCGCGGGGATCGTCCAGCTCTCGGGCGATGGCCAGCGCTTCGTCGGAGAGGTCCCGGCGGCGGTCGTAGTCCTCGGTGAAGGCGAGTTCGGCGGCCAGGACGGAGAGCAGCTCGGCGCGCGTGCCGCAGCGTTGCGTTCCGACCGCGGCGAGGGCGGATTCCAACAACGCGATCCGCTCCTCGTCGATCTCACCGGCCCGGCTCGCCCAGCCCCGATAGTTCGCCAGCGCAGCACGGACGACTTCGTCGCCCAGCCCGAGTTCGTGCGCTTCCCGTCCGGCGGCGAGCAGGACCTCGCGGTGTGATCCGTCGCCGGCCTGGCGCAGCGCATCGCCGATGCGCACGTTCAGGGACACCCGCTCCGCAGTTTCGGAGTCTCCGACCAGCTCGAGCGCCCTTCGGTACCAGCGCAGCGCATCATGCGGTGCGAGGGCATCGAGCGCGAGGTCACCGGCCCGCCGCGTGTATTCGAGCGCACGGGCCGAAGCGTCGTCGCCGCGCGCTTCGAGCCAATGACCCGCGAGTTCACCGACATGGGTGTCGGCCCAGCCCAGGGCCTCGTACGCCTCCGCCACCTTGCGATGGAGCACCGCGCGACGGGTCGGGCTCAGGCCTTGGACGAGCGCGTTGGCGATCAGGGCATGGGAGAACGCAAACCGGTCCGCGCCGACGGTGACGACGAGGTTGGCGGGCTCGGCGAGTTCGAGGGCGTCGAGGAGTGGTTCCTCGCCGCCGCCGTTGGCCTGCGTCAGCACCGCAAGGTCGAACTCGAGCCCGATGATCGCCGCGATCGTGAGTGCCGGCCCGAGGTCATGGCCGACGCGCGCGATGCGCTCGGTGACCACCTCGCGAATGCTGTCCGGCAGTTCGGCGAAGTCGAGATTGGCACTGGCCTCCCAGCGGCCGTTGGCGGTCTGGAGGAGGTCGCCCGTGGACGCGAGGTACCGCAGGATCTCGATGGCAAAGAACGGATTGCCGTTGGTCTCGACGCGCAGGCCCGCGAGCAGATGACGGGTCGACTCGTCGACTTCGAGTTCGTGGCCGGCGGCCGCAGCCACCAAGGCTGCGAGCTCGGACTCGTCGAGTCCGGCGAGATTGATGCGTTCGACGTCCGGCTGACGGCGCAGCTGTGCAAGGGTCTCGGTGAGCGCCGACTCGGGGCCGAGTTCGGAGTCTCGGTACGTGCCGATGGCCAGCACTCGCATCGACTCCGTGCTCGCGAGCTCTCGCAGCATCGCCAGGGTCCCGGCGTCGGCCCAGTGCAGGTCGTCGAGCACGAGTGCGACCGGGCGAATGTCACCCAGCATGGCGAGGAGGCGCATGGCCGCGCTCATGACGAAGTACCGGTCGGTTTCCGCGTCGGAGTCGACTCGGAGGGGCAACCCGGGAATCCGTTCACGCGCCGATGGCAGCAGCGGCTCGACCTGGGTCAACTCCGACGTGCCGGCGATGGCGACCAACTCGGAGGGTGCTTCGCGCGCCACGAAGTCGAGGGCTTCGACGAACGGCTGGTACGGAATGCTCAAGCCGCTGTCACAGCGCCCGTAGAGCACCAGCCAGCCCTGCTTCTGGAGGTCGAGCGCGACTTCGGCGGCCAACGATGTCTTCCCGATGCCGGGCTCGCCCCCGATGAGCGCCAGCTGTCGTTCGCCGCGCTCGGCTTCGGCGGCAAGCACGCGGAGGCGGTCGCGCGGCTCGGCGCGGCCGACGAAGACGCGAGCGCTGCGAAGCCGCGGTGGTTCGGGGAGGTCGAAGGCAGGCTCGAGCACGGCCGCGTCTTCTCCCGTCGGCGCGGGCGGCAGTTGGTCATCGATCAGCCGGTACACGAGTTCGGGTCGATCGAGGTCCCGCAACTCGCGCATGCCCAGTTCGACCAGATGCATGCCTTCGGGAAGTGCGTCCGCCAGGAGCTGCGCAGTGGCTGCACTGACCAGGGGGCGGTCACCTTCGGCGATGCTGCGCAACCGGGCCGCGCGGTTCACCGTGCGGCCGTAGTAGTCGCCGTCGCGTTCGAGGCCTTCACCGGTGTGGAGCACCATCCGGACCGAGAGGGGTTCACGGGTCGGCCAGTCGACCGCCCGCAACGCGCGTCGGGTATCGAGCACGGCGAGCGCGGCATCGCTGGCCCGCGTGAAGACACTGAACGTCGAGTCTCCCTCGCCCCGGGCCTTGAGCAGCACACCGCCATGGGTGCCGACGGCGTCGCGGATCACGCGGTCGTGTTCGGCGAGCGCGGCTCCCATGGCCTCTGGTTCACGTTCCCAGATGCGGGTGGAGCCGACGATGTCGGTGAGGAGGAACGTCGAGACGCCGGTGGGGAGGACGACGTTCGCGGCCGCGCGAGTCGGAGAGCCGTGTGAGTCGAGCAGATCGGCGCGTTGATCGAGGATCGCCTGTTCGAGTTGGACCAACTCGGTAGTGGGGTTGATGCCGAGCTCGTCGGCTAGCAGCTCGCGCACCCGGGTGAAGGCGCGCAGCGCATCGGCCTGGCGCCCGGACCGGTACAAACCGAGCATGAGGTGCGCCCAGAGGCGTTCGTGCAGCGGGTATTCCGCGATCAGCCGGTTGGCTTCGGCGACGACGCGGTCGTGGTCGCCGAGCGCGAGCCACGCGACGAGCAAGTCGTCACCGGCACCCAGCCGTAGTTGGCCGAGACGTTCGCGAGGAGCGTGGGCCCACTCGGCATCGGCCGCATCCGCGTACGGCTCGCCCCGCCACCGGGTCAGTGCCGCTTCGAGGATGTGAGCGGCAGTCTCGGGTTGGGTGGTCGCCAGGCCGCGCCCACGGGTGACGTCCTGCTCGAACTCGACGGCGTCGATCACGTCGTCGTCGGCCAACACCAGGCGGTAGCCACCCTTGGACCGGGTCTCGATCCGATCCTTCCCGATCGCCCGGCGCAGATTCGAGATGTGGCTCTGGATGGTCTGAGAAGCCGCGGCCGGCGGAGCCCCTTCCCAGAGGTCTTCGATCAGCCGTCCCGAGGTGACGACGGAGTCGACGTCGGTGAGCAGGCGCAGCAGGAGACTCCGACGTTGGGTGCCGTTGACCTCCAACTCTCGATCGTCACCGCCCCGCACCTGGAGCGGCCCCAGGATCCCGAACTCCACCTGTCCTCCCCGTGAACCAGCCGGCGGATCGTAGACGCAAATGACTGATCGGTGGCCCGTTCGGCTGCGTGACGGCTGCTTGCAGGTTTCTGCAAGGACACACCGCCACAGTGCTGACAACGAACTTTTGGAGGACACCATGACGATGACGATGCAATCCACGAAGCTCAACCGACTGGCAGAGGTCGAGTTGTTCAGCGGCGCAACGCAGGCCGATCTTGATCGGATTGCGGGGCGGTGCGTCGAGTTGCAGGTGAGCGCGGGACGTGAACTCTGCCGAGAGGGCGAGCGGGCACGCGAATTCGTCGTGATTCTCGACGGCGAGGCCTTGGTCACCATCGACGGGCGCCAGACCGCCTACCTGGGCCAGGGCAGCTGCTTCGGGGAAATGGCACTCATCGATGGACACAAGCGCACCGCCACGGTCACCGCGCGCTCGGCGATGCGAGTGCTGGTGTTCGACGGCGACGACTTCCGGGCCCTCCTCGAAGAACTCCCCGGATTCAGCGCTCGGATTCTCACTCTCGTCGTCGGCCGATTGCGGCTGGCGAACTCACAGCTCTCCCAGCTCTCGGAGCGGGCCGGATCGATGCATCGGTCCCCCAGCCCATGGTCGATCTCGGCCCGCTCCGATACCTCCACCACGTCGTGAAACCGGTGTGGCCGTGCGTGCTTGGACAGGGACGCACGTCCACACCGGTTCGGTTGGTCGGAGACCGCCAACCCGGGCGGTGGCGTCTTTGCCACGCGGGGTGAACCGCCGGTAGGTTCCGCGGCGCGGGTTGCGGCAGGGCAGTCGAGGCGTCGAAAAACCGGAGGCAGCGGTGCAACGGATCGTCGGCACGATGCAGGGGGCTCATCGTGCCTGACGTCCGCTACGTATGTCTCTCGGATCTGCACTTCGGTGCGACGGGAAGCATTCTCACTCAGCTCGAGCACGTCGACGAGGTCGATCTCGTTCACGCGAGTCCGGTGCTGATTGCGTTGCTCGATGCGCTCGAGGAACTCGCCGCCGCCAACGAGTCCGGTGAGCCGCCGACGCTGGTGCTGCTCGGGGACGTGCTCGAGCTCGCGCTGACCAGCTCGCACATCGCCGCGATGGTGTTCGACCAGTTCGTGGCGCACGCACTGGCGCGCGGGTCACGCATCTTCGCTCCGGTCATCCACTACGTCCCCGGGAATCACGACCACCACCTCTGGCAACTCGCGCGCGAGCAGCGTCAACACGCGCAGGTGCGGGACTCGGCGCCCGGCGATCAACTGCGCACAGTGCCGCATGCGTCCGCGCTCGAAGGTTTCACCGATCCCGCGACGACCGAAGGTCAGTTGCTCGCGCTCCTCATTCGCCGGCATCCGGGCTGTGAAGACATCCAGGTCGTCACCGCATATCCGAACCTCGGGCTCCGCGCCGAGACGGCGGATCGGGTCGCGATCCTGCACCACGGGCATTTCGTCGAGCCGATGTACCGACTGGTGAGCACCTACAAGTCCGTGATCTTTCCCGACCACGAACCGGCGTCGGATGTCCATGGCTGGGAAGCGGAGAACCACGCGTGGATCGACTTCTTCTGGTCCTCGCTCGGCCAATCCGGGCCGGCCGGCGCAGACATGACCCGGGTCTATGAGATGTTGGCCCGCGACGATTCCTTCGAGTTGTTGCTCGAGCGTGTCGCGACCCACGTGAGTGGCGGCGACCGCGACCACGGCGACGGTGTGATGCACTGGGTCGGGTCGAAGATGGCCCGCACGGTGGCGAAGCGCGTGGCACGGTCACACTTCGAGCGCGAACGGCACCACACGTCGGTGGCGCTCTCAGACATTGGGCGTGACGGTCTGATGCGGTATCTCGACGAACCGGTGCGACGTCAGATCGAAACCGAGTTCGGTGCCCTCCCGGGCGAGTTGGTCTTCGTCTTCGGGCATACGCACAAACCGTTCGAGACGGTCCTCGAGACGGAAGCAAGCCGAACCCCCGCCGAGATACTCAACACCGGCGGTTGGGTGGTGGACTCGCTGGCCGACGACAGCGTGCAGGGGGCCGCGGTGGTACTGCTCGACGAGGAACTCAACGCGGTCTCGGTGCACTGCTACCACGAGGGCGCCGTCGATACCGGCGTCGCCGTGCGGAGCGCCGACCCGAAAGGGGCGTTCTTCCGACGGGTGCAGGGTCTCGTCGACGCGAACTCGTCGCAGTGGGGAAGGGTGGCGACGCACGCGGTCTCCGTCGTACGCGAGCGCCACCAAGTGCTCGATCTGAACATCGAAGAAGGAATGGCGCCGCATGAGCCGATCACTCCGCGCGTCGACACTGGAGCAGGGGGAGGACGACCATGACGTTCGAACGGATCGCGTCGACGCACGAGGACATGGACGATCACTATGCGGTGGTCGTCATCGGTTCGGGGTACGGGGCGTCGGTCGCCGCCTCGCGCTTGGCGCGCGCGGGGCAACGCGTCGCGGTGTTCGAGCGCGGTCGGGAGATCTTGCCCGGCGACTATCCGGACACGCTGCTCGAGGCGGCCGGAGAGGTGCAGGTCGACTCCCGGCGCGGCCATGATGGCGATCGCGCGTCGCTGTTCTCGTTCCACGTCGGCGACGACATCAGCGTCTTGTCCGGGGTCGGGCTCGGAGGGACGTCGCTGATCAACGCAGGCGTTGCGCTCCCCGCGGACCCGCGTGTGTTCGACGAGGGATGGCCGCAGGCGCTCAAGGACGACGTCGACCACGGACTGGCCGCCGGGATCGATCACGCGCGGTTCATGCTGGGGACCAACCCGCTCGTGGCCGAGACGGGCTCGCCCGCGAAGTACGCCGCGCTCGAACGGGTCGGGACGGCACTCGGCCATGACGCCACGCGTGCTCCGCTCAACGTGACCCTGACCGCCACTCGGAATCCCGCGGGCGTGGAGCAGCCGGGTTGCAGCGGCTGCGGCGACTGTGTCACCGGCTGCAACGAGGGGGCGAAGAACACCCTCCTCATGAACTACTTGCCCGATGCCGTCCGGCACGGCGCCCAGATCTTCACCGAGCTCGACGTCAAACACCTCGAGCGTTACCCCGATCATTGGGCGATCACCGTCCGTCCGATCGGCAGCGATCGCGACGCGTTCGACCTTGCCGACGATTTCATCATGCGCGCCGACATCGTGGTGCTCGGTGCCGGCGTCCTCGGCTCCACCGAGATCCTCCTGCGTTCGGCGGCGCGCGGGCTCGCGGTCTCCGACCAACTCGGCACTCATTTCTCGGGAAATGGCGACGTGCTCGGGTTCTCCTACGCCGGAACGGATCCGGTTCACGGCGTGGGGAATGGTGGCCTCCCGGCGAACGGCCGGACGGGGGTCGGACCGACGATCACGGGGGTCATCGATCTGCGAGACGACTTCCTTCCGCACAGCATGATCATCGAAGAAGGCACCGTCCCGGGCGCCATTGCCTCGTTGCTGCCAATGGCCATGACCGCGGGCGCGCTGGCCCAGGACGTCGACACCGAGATGATCGCGGGCTTGGCTCGCGGCGCGTACGGAGGCCCGATCGACCGAACCGCCACCTTCTTGGTGATGGGCCACGACGATGCCGGCGGGCGCATCGGCCTCGACGCCGACGGTCGGCTCCGCATCATGTGGCACGACGTCGGCGACCAACCGAGCATCAAGCAGTCGAACGCAGTGCTGCGCCAGGCGAGTGAGGCGCTCGGCGGTCAGTACATCGCGAATCCCACGTGGAGCGCGGACCAGGATCATCCGTTGATGACCGTGCATCCGCTTGGTGGCTGTCCGATGGCCGAGAACGCGAGCGGCGGCGTGGTGGACCACCGCGGTCGGGTGTTCTCCGGCCCGACCGGCACCGCGGTGCACGACGGCCTGTACGTGATGGATGCGTCGGTGATCCCTCGGTCGCTCGGGGTGAACCCGCTCCTCACCATCACCGGGCTGGCCGAACGCGCAACCGTGCTGCTCGCGGAAGAGCGCGGCTGGTCCATCGACTTCGATCACGTCGCCCCCGAGCCCGTGCGGGCACCGGTGGTGGAAGAACTCGAGTTCACGGAACGGATGAGCGGTTGGGTGTCACCGGTGCCTGCCGACGCGACCCGCGCCGTCGTGGCTGACGATCGCATCGAATTGGATCCGGATGCCTACCGCAAGGCTGCGACTGCCGGCGAGGAGGCGGGGACCGACTTTTCGTTTCTCGTGACCATCGTGACCGACGATGCCCACCGGTTCCTCGACGATCCGGCGCGCGCCGCGGCTGCTTTCGGGACGGTGCACGCGCCCATCCTCGACTCGTCGCCGCTCACGGTGGCGCTCGGAGAGTTCCGTCTCTTCGCGGCGGCGGACACCCCCGATGTGCAACACATGGTGTACCGATTGCCCGTCGCCGCCGACGACGGACGCGAGTGGTTCGTCACCGGTCACAAGATCATCCATCAGGGTCGGCTGCGCGATCTCTGGCGGGACACCACCACCTTGTTCGTGGATGTCCACGAAGGGACCGATGACTCGGGCCCGATCGTGTGTCGAGGCACGCTGCGGATCTCGATCGGTGATTTCAGTCATCAGCTGCGGACGATGGACGTGCGCCACGCGCGCAGCGAGACCCAGCGACTCGCGTTGCTCGCTCGGTTCGGGGGCATGTTCGCCGGCAATCTGTTCGATCACTACGGCGGCATCTTCGGTGCGCTGACCCCGCTCGATCCGGACGCCGCACCGCGCGTCAAGCGGCGGTTGCGCTGCGGCGATCCGGAGGTCCACCACGTGACCACCGAGGACGATGTCGAGCTGCAGTTGCTCCGCTATCAGGGCGGCGATCGCGGACCGGTCGTCTTGGTGCACGGCATGGGTGCATCCAGCCGGCTCTTCACCATCGACACCATCGAGACCAACCTCACCGAATACCTGTGGGAGCAAGGGTTCGACGTGTGGCTCGTGGACTGGCGCGGGAGCATCCTGGTTCCCGCGTCGGCAGGGACGTTCAACGCCGACGAATGCGCACGCTACGACTATCCCGCGGCCTCACAACGGATCATGGAACTCACCGGCGCGGACGGACTCCACTGGATCACTCATTGCGTCGGTTCGATCACCTTCTTCATGTCGCTCCTCGGCGGCCTGGAGCACGTGAAGAGTGTGGTGGCACTCCAGGTGGCGGCGCATCCGATCCCGCCCGTCATCACCCGACTCAAATGCGGGTTGCACGTGCCCGACGTCCTGGACTTCCTGGGCGTGGACTCACTCACGGCCGAGACCTACGGCGACGGGCTCGCCGACCGCGCGTTCAACGCCGCCCTGCGGTTCACCCCCGGATTGCCGAAAGGTGAGCGCTGTTCGAGCGCGGTGTGCTTGCGGTGCACGTTCTTGTATTCGCTGTGTTGGGTTCACGACAACCTCAACCCCGCAACTCATGATGCGATCCACGAGATGATGGGCGTCGCGAACATGGAGATGATGAGCCACCTCGCTCGGTGTGCGATTCACGGCAAGCTGTTGGACAGTTCCGGTGCCGACACCTATCTGCCCCACTTCGACCGTCTCTGCATGCCGATCACCTTGATCCAAGGGGAGGAGAACCAGGTCTGGAGGCTGAAAGCCACCGAGAAGACCTACGACGAGTTGGTGGCGCGGTTCGGGGAGGAGAACTACCGACGTCATGTGGTGCGCGGCTACGGCCACCTCGACACCGTGTTCGGCAAGAACGCCGTGCACGACACCTACCCCTTGATGTTGGACCATCTCGTGCGCGTCGGCGCGTAGCGGCTGCGACACCGCGAGCGCGCTCGGAACCGTTCGTCTCGCATCAGGTCAGGACGTTCGCGAAAACCTGCCAGGCCAGGAGCGACTTCGCCACGAGGCTGAGGATCATGTACACCCGTTCGCCGTAGCGGTAGTCGGCCCAGCGGCCGCGCGCGCGGTACTGCAGGAGCTGGTTGACGGCGAAGCAGTTGAAGAACACGAAGAGCGAGACGAAGATGCCGTAGACGAAGCTCGGGACGTTGCCGCCGGCGCCGACGAGATAGATCACGATGGCGATCCATGGCACGATCCCGACGATGCAGCCGAACCCGAACGGTGTCCACGAAACCTCTCGCCCGGGTCGAGACGTGGTCTCCATCAGCCACCCGAAGAGGATCATCGCCGCATTCGTTCCGAAGAGCGCGAGCAGTGCTGCAACGTCGGTGATGCCGACGGTGCCGGCGATCAGCACGATCATCACGGACGCCGACAGGGAGTACTCGACCCATCGGAACCGGTTTCGCGAGGCGTGGATCTCGCGTCCGTAGCGGCGGAATCCCCATCCGCTGGCGACGAGTCCGTGGAACGTTGCGGACAACAGGAGAAACGCGGCGACCGCCCAGCCGATCCGGTATGAGAAGAGTGTCTCGAGCTGGAGCGGTCCACGCGGCTGTCCGGGGGGACCGTTGGCGAAGGCCGCGGTGACCGGCAGCGACCGCGCGTTCGTCAGGACGATCACGACGACGGCCTGCGCGAGGTGGAGTGCTCCGAGTCCGACGTTCCAACGGCGCAACGCATCGAGCGTGATGCGCGACTCGTCGACTGCCGTGTTGGCGCGGGGTGACGTCATGGTCATGGTGCTCCTCTGGTGTCTGTCTCTCTCTGGGCATCGACGCGCCGAAGCCGGCCGATCGCGACGTCGACTCCGGGCGACCACATCACGTGTGGCTCACCCGTGGCACTGCGATAGCCAGCGGCGGCGACCAGGGAATCGTCGAGTTCGAGCAGCTGCGCATCGTGCAGCGGCCAGGGTTGGTGGGAGACGGCTCCGTACGCCAGGTGGCTTCGCGCCGCGGTGAACATGCCCCAGCGGGCGCTGAGAAAACGATCGAGTGGCCCGGCAGTACGTGCGGGTCCCGGAGCGATCTCGATGACCGAGTGGGCGGGGCGCGGCGCCGGTCCCCGTCGCGTCACCGTCCACCGTCGGCTCGCGTCGTGCGATTGATATCGAGCGCGAGACCAGAAGTAGGGCAACCCGAACGCCAACCGCGCGACGATCGTGGCGCCGAGCCGGGACGCGTCGAGCGAGTGGAACCAGACTCCCGGACGGCCGGACTTGTCCCGCACGTAGGTCCGCACGTTGACTTCCACGAATCGGCGGACCCAGGGGAGCGGCGGGGTCCCGCGCACCCGAAGTCCGCGCATTTCGAAGGGAACGAGTCCGACCCACGCCGCGCCCTCGTGCAGGTCCGGGTACAACCCCGCCGGCAGCTGATCGCGAACCTCACGTTCGTCGACCTGCCAATGGAGATAGGCGAGGTCAGCCCATCGCTGCACCATGACCGGGTGCCGAACCGGGTTGGGACAGACCTCGGGAGAGGCGGTCAAACTCATGGGGCTGGATAGTGTGCGGCTGGGAGGGACCCGTGCCGTCCGAGGACATCACGAACGTTGCCGACCCGGATCTGGTCGCTGCCGTCGGACGCGACGACGATGCGGCGATGGCCGAGCTGATGCGCCGGCATCGCGCGCCGGTGGTGGCGTTCGCCCGACGACTCGTCGGGGACCATGCCCGAGCCGAAGAGGTTTCGCAGGACGTGTTCGTGCGGCTCTGGGAGAAGTGGGACCGGTACGACCCTGCGGCCGGCAGCGTTCGTGCGTTTCTGCTTGCGATTACCCACGGCCGAACCCTCGACGTCGTGCGGTCGGATCAGGCGCGGGCTCGTCGCGAGGAGCGCGACGCCCGGCGACCTTCGGTGCCCGTCCCCGAGCCCGACGCGGTCGTCATCGCGACGAGTGCCGGTGCCACCCTGCGCCGAGCGTTGCTCCACCTCCCGGACGCCGAACGCGCGGCGGTGGAACTCGCATACTTCGGTGGTCACTCGTACCGGAAGGTGGCGACGATGCTCGGAGAGCCCGAGGGCACGGTGAAGAGTCGCATCCGGTCCGGTCTTGCTCGGTTGCGGGATGCGCTCGCCGCGCAGGATTTGTGAGCGCCCACTGACCGTCAGCTGATCGCCCGTCAACCGATCGAGCACCGTAGAAACTCTCCGGCTCGTTGGAGCTCGCCGTCCATCGCGCCGGCCAGGTTCCTCAGCGTGGCGTCGAGCAGGGTGCGGTCGACGCCGTGCGCAGTACTGGTGTCTCGGAGCCACGACAGGTGCTCGTCGATGATTTCGGGTTCGTCGAGCATGATCGCGGCCTCCACGATCGCCAGCACCCGCCCGAGGTCTTCGCCGATCGCGGCTCGCGACGCCGCCGCAGGGAAGCCGTCGAGCGCGGCGCTGATGAGTTCCGGGCCGCGCGCGGCGAGCCGATCGTGTTCGACGATGGGCTCGACCGCGGTCACGAGCCGCTCGGGCCGGGAGGTCTCCCACGCGCGCAGCTGCTTGACCGCCTCGCGCGGCGTGGCTGCGAACGCATCGATGCCGAGCCGCGTGGCGCGGCTCGCATTTCGGAGCGCGCGACCACCGCCGAGCACCGGCACATTGACGCCGTGCGCCGCCCGGGTCGCAGCTGCGGCCCCGGCGAGCGCCGCCGGAATCGAACAACCGAGGGCGAGGGCGAAGGGTTGGTGGAAGTCGAGGAAATCGCCGAGTTCCGGGGCCGGAACCGAGGTCCCGAGATAGACGGAGCGGAAGCCTTCGAGCGTGAGCGCACCGGAGACGGCCCGGATTCCGAGCGAATGGGTGTCGCCGGGCGCGCTGACGACCACGATCGTCGCTCCCGACGGTGCTTCGGCGGTGGCGCCGAGTTTGATGAGCAGTTCCTCGATCGCGGCGGTCGCCACGTGCTCGTCGGCGATGCCGAGTTCGCCCTCGGCCCACCGGTGACCGAGCGTCTCCTGCACCGGTTGCAGCACGTGATCCACGATCCGGTCGAACGACACGCCGTCGGAGAGACAGTCCTGTGCCACTCGGAACGCGAGCGCAGTATCACCGTTCACGAGCGCGGCCAACATCGCCAGACGCTCGTCGGCGAACGTCGTCCTCATCGCGTCCCCGCTCACCGTTCGGATCCTTCGAGAGCCTGGCGCAGTCCTCGTGCGGCGCGATCGCCGATGCGATTGAACGCGAGCGCCAGCAGCGGATTGGCGATGCCGAGGAGACCGCGCAAGGAGAGTTCCGCGGTGTAGGTGACCGTTGCTCCCGCGGCGCGCCCCGGATCGTCGGGCGCGTCGGGCGCAACCGTGACGACGTCGACCGACACGAGCGTCCGGGATTGGGCGCGCACCTTGACGCGGCGAGGTGCATCGAATGCGATGGTCTCGTACCCCAGGGTGAGGTCACGGCCCGGACTTGCGACGGTGACGTCGTAGGTCGAACCGAGACCCGGTGACTGGCCGAGGATCTGCACCGCTCGTTTCACACCTGGATCCCAGTCGGCGAAGTGGCGGAGGTCGGCCATGTACTCGAAGGCGCGGTCGGCGGACCACGGCGTGTGGATCGTCGTCTCGTAGCGAGCCATCAGTGGCGTCTCCGTTTCGTGGGTGATCTCACGCGCCGCGGCGAATCGCCGGCGCGAGTTCGGATACTTCGGCGCGTGCCGCGATGCGCTGCGCCATCGGCCGGAACACGAAGCGGTGAAACGGCAAGAGCGCGTACCAATACGCGCGCCCGAACAAGCCGCGCGGGTGGAAACGGGCTCGCTGATCGAGGCGGGTTCCGTCCGCTTCCTCGGTGATGATCCACTCGAGCCACGCTTCTCCGGGGAGCTTCATCTCCGCCCGGAGTCGGACTCGGTGGCCGATCTCCAAAGCCTCGACCCTCCAGAAGTCGAGCACGTCGCCGACCCGGAGCTCATCCGGATCGCGACGGCCGCGGCGGAGGCCGACCCCGCCGACGGCGCGGTCGAGCCAGCCCCGCACTCCCCACATCCATTGACCGGACGGCCACCCGCGATCGCCACCGAGACCGCACACAACGCGGTAGACCGCCTCGGCCGATGCGTGAGTGGAGACCGACTGCTCGTCGGCGAGGATGGTGCCGCCCGACCACGTGGGATCGGCAGGCATCGGATCGGCCGGCGAGCGGCCGTGCAACTCCGCATCCGTCCAGTGGGTGGTCACCGCGAGGTCTTCGACTCTGCGCAACGCGAGCTGGATAGCAGTCCGACAATCCATGGGCCGATGCTGGACGAGGTCGTCGATATGGCGATGGGAGACCACCACCTCGTTCACCAGGCTGTCGATCAACGGACGCGCCAAACTCGGCGGAATCGGCGTCACGAGACCGACCCAGAGCGATGACAGTCGAGGGCTGAGCACGGGCACCGGAAGGATGATCCGGCGCGGGAGACCGGCTTCCTCGGCGTAGATCTCCATCATCTGTCGGTACGTCACGACGTCCGATCCCCCGACCTCGAGGATCTCGCCGTAGCTCGCAGGAAGGTGTAAGACGCCGACGAGGTACGCGAGGACGTCGCGTACGGCGATGGGTTGCACGCGGGTCTCGACCCATCGCGGCGTGGTCATGATGGGGAGCACCTCCACCAGGTGCCGGAGCATCTCGAAACTCGCGCTGCCGGATCCGATGACGACGGCGGCTCGGAGTTCGGTCACCGGAACGACCCCGGCCCGCAGGGTCTCGCCCACTTCGTGGCGACTCCGCAGGTGGGGGGAAAGGGCGGTGCCACTGTCGCCGAGGCCACCGAGATACACGATCTGGTCGACGCCCGCCGCAGCAGCTGCGTCGCGAAAGTTTGCCGCGGCCTGACGGTCTCGCGCCTGCCAGTTCGCCCCGGAACCGATCGAGTGCACCAAGTAGAACGCGACCCGTACGCCCTTCATCGCCCGGTGGAGCGAGTCGATGTCGAGGACGTCGCCGGCCGCGATCTGCACCTCGTCCCGCCAGCTCTCGCCGTCGAGTTTGGCCGGCGTGCGGGCGAGACACCGGGTGCGACAGCCCGCCGCAACGAGTTCGCCGACAAGCCGGCGCCCGAGGTACCCGGTTGCGCCCGCGACGAGAACTCGCGTCGATGGAGCGGGCTGGTCCATGAGGTTCTCCGGCGGTTTGAGGTGGCTTCGGCGTGGTGGTGACGGGGGGTAGCTCCCGTGATCAGTCTCCGGAGCCGAAGCAATGTTGGATGACGATTGGTGTGGCGGCTCATGCGGCGGCGCGCGTGGCGGCTTGTCATCCACGAACGCATCGGTTGCGGAGACCAAGAGAACGAACGCCGACGTGGCCCGCGCGCCCGGTCGGAGAGTTGCCGATTCGAGAGGACACCGATGCCACCGACTCCCTATCCCATCGGCCCCGGCGAGGAGTCAGTGTGGGACTACCCGCGGCCGCCGCGGCTCGAGCCGAGCACGGCCGATAT
>JANYJV010000016.1 GCA_025361725.1 Acidimicrobiia bacterium
CCTCAAGCGTGAGGGGAAGGCCGACCAGGCCGCCGCCTCCGTGAAGGACACCGTCGGCAACGCAGTGGACTCGGTCAAGGACAAGGTCGAGGACCTCACCCACCGCGACCGCTGAGATGATCGCCGCCCTCAGGGTGGCGTACGAAATGACGGCATCCCGGTGCCGACAACGAAGAGCCGGTCCCGCTCCACTACGAGCGGGACCGGCGCTCTTGTGTGCGCACCACGCCGGGTCCGCAGAGTGATGACGAGGTGGGAACCCCGCTACAGTCCGGCCGAATCGCTCGATATCTCGTCGTTTCCGGCCGAAAGGACTCCGGTGCCGTCACCAGGACTGACCATGGACACCCACGACGAGGGCGAGTCGCCGGACGGCACTCGGACCTACCGCGTCGTCGCATCGGGCGAAATCGACATCGCGACCGCACCACTCCTCGCAACGGCCTTCGAAGAGGTCACCGCAGCCGGCGCTCGGCTGGTGATCCTCGACGCGCGCAACATCCACTTCTTGGACTCGTCAGGCATCAGCGTTCTGATCTCCGCGGGAGCGGAACTTGAGAACCACGGCGGTCGCCTGTCCATCGACGGTATGAGCGGCGCGGTCGAACGCGTCCTCGAGATCACGGGTTTGCTCGAGCGCTATCGCGCCGGCACCGCCTGAGTTCTCGGGACGTACCTGCCTGCGTCGCGGTTCCACCAGCCGATCCTGCCCAGCCGATGTCGTGACCGGCCGACCGATCAGGTCGAGGGAGTGACCGGGACCGTGGTCGTGGTCGTCGTTGTTGTCGTGGTGCTGGTCGTGGTCGTGCTGGTACTCGTGGTGGTCGTCGGCTGGGTCGTGGTCGTGGGGAGTGCGACTGGTCCCGTACTCACGGACAAGATCACCACTGTTCCCTTGTCCACTTTGATGCCGGCCGCCGGGTTCTCGGACACGATTGCTCCGGCCGGATACGTGTCGCTGGCAGCCGACACGGTCGTCGCGGCGCGACCGCGCCGCTGGAGTTCCGCGGCGCCGCGGGCGGCCGGCAGCCCCACCACCGCAGGAATCGCGACCTGCTTGGCGTCGTCGTTGCGGCTCAGAAGCACGGCCGTGATGATCCCCGCAACAACGACGGCGGCGAGCGCCAGCCACCACCACGGTGACGGCCGGTCGTCGACCGGCACAACCGCAGGAAGAACCTCCGTCATCACGGTCTCGGTCCGCACCGACACCGGGGCAGCTACCACGGTCTCCTCGAAGCGCGCCAGATCATCGGCGACTTCGGCGGCGCTCTGCGGTCGGCGCAACGGATCCCGAGCCAGCATCCGGGCGACGAGGGCGTCGAACGCCGGGGGAATCATGGGCTCGTCGTGGGAGGGCGCGGGCGCCGCCTCGGAGAGTTTGCGCGAACGCAGGAGCTCTTCGTCGAAGTCCACGAACGGGGCGTGACCCGTCAACATGAGATACAAGAGGGATCCGAGCGCGTAGATGTCGCTGCGTTCGTCGACCGTGCCGTTAAGAATTTGCTCTGGTGCTGCGTACGCGGTCCAGGTCGGGGAGTCGGCGACCATGATCGGCTGACGGGCAAACCCGAAGTCGGCAACTCGCATCTGCCCGTCGGTTCCCCGAACCACGGCGTTCGGAGTCAGCGCGCCGTGGACGACCCCGGCGCCGTGGGCGCTGGCGAGGCCGGCGGCAATGGAGCGGCCGAAGTGCGCAACTTGAGCCGGGGCGAAGCGGTTTCCTCCGGACATCAGCTCGGTGAGGGTGGCGCCGCTGGAGTCGTCGGTGATGAGCGCGAGTCGGCCATCGAGGCTGGTGACTTGGAGGACGCGAACCAGTCCGGCGCCCGGAGTGGACTGGAGCATGGTGGCGGCGCTCTGGGCGTCGGCCATCACAACGTGGTTGGAACTCTCGGTCGAGCTCAGCACCGTCACGGTGACGGGTGTGCCCGTTCGGCGGTCACGTGCCCGCACGCTCTGGGAGACCGAGGACGTTCGCAGCGTCTCTTGGACGTCGAAGCGCCCTGCGAGATCTGACCCGGTCGCGTCCATGAAAGTCTCCTCGACGTGTGAAAAATATCCATTTCCGTATCCCCGAGTGACGGCTCGACCAAACTCGGGCGCCTGAAAGGCGGTCTCGGCGCCGACCATTCCACCCGGATGTCGTACCGGTCCTGTGGAACCTGGCAATCTGGTGCGAATCGGGCGGTCGCAGTTTGCGGCTCGTGGTCGCTGATGCCACGATCGTCCAAACGCATGATGATTCTCACGAAACTGAACGACGCCGTGCCGATCGACCCGAACCCCGAGGCATCCCTTGCTTCGTTCTCACCATCGAGATGGACATCACTTCATGAGCGACCAAGAAATTGAACTGACAATTCCCGGCTCGGCCGAGTATCTCCGTCTCGCCCGGCTCGCGGTGGCAGATGCCGGTTCACGCGTGGGCTTTTCGTTCGAGGAGATCGACGACCTGCGGATCGCGGTGGACGAGTTGTGCTTCGCACTCGCGAACGGCGAATCGGAGGCACGACTCAACCTGAAGTACCAGGTCGGGGCGGATCGCCTCGTCGTGGAGGGCCACTGCGATCGGGATGGAGCCGCGACTCCGGTGCTGAGCGATCTGGCCGAGGCCATCTTGACGGCGGTCGTCGACGAGTATCACCTCGGGAACGCCGGCGAAGGGGCGGAGTTCCACTTCGCAAAGGCGCTGTCGGGCTCGTGAGTCCCATCGGCGCGCCGACCCTCGGGCGGTTCGCCGAGTATCGCGCGACGCGTTCGCGAGACATCCGTGACGAGTTGATCCTCGAACACATCGGCCTCGCTCGCTCGCTCGCTCGTCGGTACTCGGGTCGCGGGGAGTCAGTCGATGACCTCGAGCAAGTGGCCACCGTCGGCCTGCTGAAAGCCGTCGAGCGGTTCGACCCTGAACGCGGTCTTGCATTCACGACTTTTGCGGTCCCGACCATCACTGGCGAGATCAAGCGGCATTTCCGCGATCGTGGCTGGGCGACCCGGGTTCCGCGTGGCCTCCAGGATCTGGCGTTGCGATTGACCCGCACCGTGCAGGAACTCGGTCATGAACTCGGCCGGTCACCCTCGGTCGAAGAACTTGCCGCCGCGCTCGAAGTGAGCACGGAGATGGTCCTCGAGGCCATGGAGGCGAACCGGTCGTACTCGGCTTCGTCGCTCGACGCGCCGGGATCCGACGACCAAAACGCGTCCGGGCTCGACCGTGTGCTGGGCGAACATGACCCCGGCATGGAAGCGGTGGAGCGGGAGATGGTGGTGCGAGATCTGCTCGAGACGCTGTCCGAACGAGACCGACAGATTGTGCAACTGCGGTTCTTCGAGGGCCTCACTCAATCCGAGATCGCCGAGCGGATCAACATCAGCCAGATGCACGTCTCTCGGTTGCTGGCCCGAGCACTCTCCACGCTGCGGGGCCAGCTCGAACTCGATTGAACGCGCGGCCCTCCGGTTCAGTGGTCGACCAACGTTTTCGGCTCAGGACGTTTCCTCTTTCGCCCCCGCGGGCATCCCGGTGGACATGTCTGCCGAGGATGTTCCCGTGACGATCGACCTGCCGGTCCCTGATCGCCCGAGCAAGAAGCAGCTCGGACGGCGCCGCCGGAAAACTGGCGGCGGGGTCTGGACCTATGAAGTCGCGGTCGACGGTGCGGACAGTGCCGTGCTCACCTTGCGGTGCTGCGAGCCGGCGACCGTGGACCAGAGCGGGCTCCATCGGAAGTTCTGGCTGGTCGAAGGCGGCAACATCGTCGTCGACGCCGAAAACGCGTACCGACTTGTGGCGGGGCCAGACGACCAATCGCCGCGGTGGACCGAGCCGCACCGAGTTTGATGTGGTTCCCGGTGAGTCGCGGCCTTCGATGTCAGGGCTCGACGACGTGCATCGCCGCCTCCTCCGCGCTCTGACCCTCTATCGAGTCTGTCGCCGGCGCGGATGCGAGCACTTCGGTCTCGTCGTCATCGAGGATGTCGTCGCTGACCAGTTCGTGACCGGTCAGATCCGAAACCTCCACGGGGAGTTCGGTGCCCGATGGGTCGTTCGCTTCCGTCGACGCCGCGTCGAGACCGAGGTCGCGCACGATGTCGTCGACGGGGTCGGTCTCGCCGATGTCGGGAATTTCGTGGGCGACGCGCAGGTCGAGGGGCTCGCCGGCCGCCATCTCGTCTCCGGTCGTACCCCACTCGTCGGCGTGGGGTCGATCGCTCGGCGGCGCCAGCCCTTCTTGAGGGTCTCCCGTCCTCTCCTTCTCGGGGAGCGGGCCCATGAGGTCCGGGATGCCTTCGTCGTCGAGCGTCGGTCCGGTTTCGCCGGGCATGGGTCGTCCTTGTGTGGGGAGGAGTACTAACGCTGATTTGGTACCGGCTTGGCTCAGTTCAACCCCTCTGGTTCCGAGAAGGTTGGCGGCGGGCCCCTCGCGGTACAACGGTTCTGGTCCGGGCCGGTGTGGAGTGTCAAACCAGTTTCGGAGTGGTGACGGTGTCGGTGAACGTTTCGATGACGACGGCGAACGGGCGCACTCCATGACGCCGTCAGGTCGAGCTCTCGACGAGGCGCCGACGCTTCACGCTGGACGATCACGCCGATCACGCCGATCACGCCGATCACGCCGATCACGACGAACTGCGGACTCGGTACTTCGGGCTGCTGCAGGAACTACGCGTCGTCTTCCCGGTGTCCTGGTGTTGAGCGCCTTCCTGCTGACCGTTCCGTTCGCACAACACTTCCACCGTCTGGGCTCGACGGACCGAGCGCGCCGTCCGACTCGCGGTGAGCGTGATCGCGACGCGCGTCGGTTTCGTGTGCTTTCTTGGTTCGCTCGCGCTGGTGATGTTGGTGGTCTGCCGCTTCCTTTTCGACGACCTGATCGCGTTTGCGATCGTCGGAGCCACCTCGGCGTTGGCGCCGGTCATGTGGGGACTCGTCCCGGCTGTCGTCCCGGCTGTCGTTCGGCGTCGTCGTCGACTCGCTCTTGCGGCCATGACGAGTCGCGGTGGTGACCGGTAGCCGTCAGCTCCCGTGCGCGATGACGGCGACCGGCGAGTCGATGCGGTCGGCGGGGGCCTGACCGGAGTCGACATCGTCGAAGCTCCAATCCGGCTGCTTGCGCAACTGGTCGGTGTCGAGTTCGAAGCGACCGTCGACCAGATCCCGAATCCCGACGATGGGCGGGATTTCGCCGCCGTCACGGTGGGGTGATGCCGACTGCGTGCAGCGGGGGAGCAGCGTTCCGATCACGGCCTGCTGCTGGGACGCCAAGTTGCAGCGAGCACTGTCGGCGACGGTCTTGAGGGCATCCTCAACCTCCCGCTGAGCGCCGTCACGATCGGCGCCCCCCTCGATCATACGAGCGAGGCCGTCAGCGATGGCACGTCCGTCGGACTTGCATGGCGTGCACTGGCCGCAGGATTCCACCGCCAAGAAACGCGCGACCCCCGCCGCAACGCGAACCAGGTCGGCGGCGTCGTCGTACACGATGAAGCCGCCGGTGCCGAGTGCGGAGCCGATTTCCTCGAACGCCTCGTAGGTGAGTGCGACGTCGAGCTGGCTGCGGTCGAGGACCGGGCTCGAGACGCCGATGAGAACCGCACCCACCCGGTCGACGTCGGCGCCGCCGATGGTTTCGAGCACCGTTCGCAGGCTCGTGCCCATCGCGAACTCGCCGACGCCGTGGCGCGGCGTCTGACCCGAGACGGTGCAGACCATCGTGCCCGGCGAGTCCGCGGTCCCGAACTCACGGAACCAGTCCGCGCCGCGTCGGACGATCCCTCCGATGTTCGCGAGCGTCTCGACGTTGTCGACGAGCGTGGGCGCGGCCGTTGTCGCATCACTCGGCCCCGCCAGCTCAAGATCCGCAGCGGATCGAGTGGTGTCATCATCCTCTCGCCCGGTTTCGAGCTGTTCGTCGACCCCGCGCCGGAAGGGTGGCGCGATGCGGGGGAACGGTGGTCGTCCGTCGATTGCTTCGAGGAGACCCGTCTCCTCACCGAGTAGGTATGCCGACGGTCCGCCGAACAGTTCGAGGGTGATCGAACCGTTCCAACCGGCCTGCTCGACCGCGGAGATGGCGTCGCGCATGATCGCCGTTTCGATGGCGAAGCTGGCCTTGAGCCCGATGACGACCTTTTCGGCGCCCACCACGTTCGCCGCGATCAATGCGCCTTCGATCACCGCGAACGGATTGGCTCGCATGATGGACCGGTCTTTGAACGATCCGGGCTCACCTTCGGCGCCGTTGACCACCACGGTGGAGGCGTCCGAAGCACCCGTGCCGTAGTCCCGCACCGTCCGCCACTTGCGACCAGTCGGGAACCCAGCGCCACCCCGACCTCGCAATCCCGAGTGCGTCACCGCTTCGATGACGGAGTCCGGTCCGAGCGAGGTCGCCCGCTCGATCGCGTCAGCTCCGCCGCGCGCTGCCACGAAATCATCGAGGGTGATGAGTGGTTGTGCGGGCAGGACGCGATCAGTGTGAGTCATGCCCGAGGGTTCCCCGTACCGCGCGAATCTATTCACGCGGGATCAGAAGACACTCCCCCGACCCCCTGAGGCTTGACGTCCGGGAGTTCAGTCGAGCCCGAAAATGGTGCGGAGGCCGGTGATCTCGAACACTTTCGCCGGCGAGTCCTGCACGTTTTCGATGCGAATGGTCGATCCCGACTCAGACGCACGTTTGTTGGCTCCCACTAGGACGCCAAGGCCGGACGAGTCGATGAAGCTTACGTCACGCAGGTCCACGCGTACCGGAACTCCCGGGTTCGCGTCGAGGAGAGCAATCATCGCTGCAGAGAACTCGTCCACGACGGCAACGTCGATCTCGCCCTGAATGGCAAGCGTGTCACCGTCGGCCGTAAAGGTTGTGCTCTCGTTCCGGTCACGCGACCGCTCCATCTGTGTCCCTTCAAACCGATTCCGACGACGCCGGCCCAATACCCATCGTCAGCGGAACTCAAACCTCGGCCGCTCGGAAGTTTGCGAAAATCTCGCTGGCCCGGCGAGCGGGCCGATCATGGAGAGAGCTCCGACGCTCCCACGACCTGTGGAACGGGCCGCCCGTTGGGCCGAAAGCCTGCCGCCGCTCGCGCTTCCTCGTCCTCGGCGCCCCAGAGTCCGAACTCCCGGTTGACCCGTGCCCAGTCCCGGCATTCCTCGACGACCGGACACGCACGGCAGAGCAAACGCGCCCGGTCCTCTCGCTTGCGACGAGTGCTGGAGCGTTCGTCGCTCACTGCATAAAAGAGGTCCGTTCTCCCCCGACACGCGGCCCGGTCGTGCCAGGCCGGCATTCGGAAGAGGAGCGACGGGAAGGCAAGGGCCCGATCCCGACTCCGCTGGGACGCCGCGACCGATGTCACGGCGTCCCACTCGGGTCGGAGTCGTTCACGGAAATGTCGCGTCCCGCTTTGACCTCGGCATCGCCCTCCTCCATCAGGTCCAACTCGTACGTCTCTCGGCGCGTGGTCGGATCCGGGTTTTCCTCCGCAGCCTCGTCGGCGAGGTCCTGCGGATCGATGGGGACGTTGGATTCCATGACGATGCCCTTCCCCCGCAAGGTCGGGTCGAAACCGTCAGTTCCGGACCAGGTGGCGTCCGCCGCGGTGACTCATCGCGCGGTAGACGAGCAGAGCAATCACCGCTCCGACCACCGACCCGATGATGCCTGATGCCTGGAGCGCTCCGTCGGCGAGGTCTTTCCCGAAGAGCGCCCATCCGAGGAAGCCGCCGATCAGGGATCCGACGATTCCGAGCAGAATCGTGGCTCCGATCCCCATGGAGTCGCGTCCGGGCACGAGCAACCGAGCCAGGAAACCGGCGACAAGGCCGATGACCAACAGATAGAGCAGAAAACCGATCATGGTTCCTCCTTGGCGCCGAAGTGTGCGACCGGTGTTCCCGAACTCGTCCGTGTCAAACATGGAAGTTCCGACGGCGTAGAGACGGGCGGTCAGCCGGTCAAGGGTGGCGTGTTCCACCGACGCCCGTTCGGCGCTCGAAGCTGACCGCGATCTCGAGGAGCAACAAGCTCGAGCGGTACCGCGAGCGGACCGAGCAGCCCGAGCAGCTCTCTTTGCCGGACGTCGCCGAGAGCTTGGCGCCGCTCCTCGAGCAGACCCAGGAACATGTGCGAGATCTGCGCGCCGCGCTGGGCCAACCGAAAACTCGATCCGCCACGAGGCCCGATTCCCGCATGGGGGTCGGGCTTCGTCGCGTCAGAGGCAGTCGCCGTCCCACAGGTCGAGGGGCGTGCCGGGTGAGAAGGCGAGTCGGCGACCGAGGCCTTCGGGTCCGGTCTCCTGCATGACGTACTGAGCGCCGTCCGGGATCGCAACCGACCGATGCCCGACGGTCACCCGCCAGTGCAGGGGGAGACGCTTGCGATCGGATTCGAATCCGAACGCTGCGACCAATCGCTCCGACGCTCGTGGGACGTACCCCTCAGGGTCGCGGATCTCGAGCCCTTCGAGGGCGGAGACCTTCACGAGCATCTGGAGCGACCGGCAGTCGCTCCCGGACACGTCGATCGGACCGTTGGCCAGGAGTTCGATGAGTGCGCCCCGGACTTCGATCTCGGTGGCATCGCGATCAACGAACAGCGGAGCGCCGAAGGCCGCACGTGGCGCACGTCGACGAGCGGCGATGACCCGCCACCCGGCGACGCCGAAGAGCAGCGCTCCCGCCAGGATCAGACCGAAGGTCATCAGCGAATTCCCACCCACGCCGGCAGCTGTGGCGCGTCGGTTGAGCTGCGTGGCGTCCGCCGTGCGACCTCCCGCCGTCTTGCGGGTGATCACACGAGGGGAGACGTCGACGGGCAGGGCGCCGTCCTTGGTCGGACTCAGACCCGGAAGCGGCGACGCCCCGCGCAGTTTGATCGCTTCTCGCTGGGCCTTCGCGGCGAGGACTTTTCGCGGTGCCGCCGGGACCCGAACCCCAGCGCTCGACGACGTGCCCGCGGCCACGGAGGTGCCGGTGCCGCCCGTACTGCCCGAACGGGTGGCGGGGAGCGAGGTAGTGGTAGTCACGAGCGTGGTGGTCGTCGTCGGTCGGCTGGTGATGACCGGAGGGCTAGTCGTCGTTGTCGTAGGCGGCGCGGTGGTGGTCGTCGTCGGTGGGGCCGTGGTCGGGGGCGTGGTGGTCGGCACCGTCGTCGGGTCGGTGGGGAGACTCGGATTGATGATGATGTCTGCGCCGACCCGGGACGCCGGCGCGAGCTCGACCGACAGCACCACGGCGCCAACGAGGGCGGCGCCGCCGATCGCGATGAGGCGGAGGCGAGGATGACCAGGTCGAACCTTCCCGGATCCTGACGTGTTCGGTAAGTCCGACTCGTGCTGGCGTTCGATCGTCATTGCGCCCACCTCGCCCTTCGAATCGTGCATGGACACCTGCGCCCAACATCTTTGCCGCGCTTCTCGATAGCCGCCCCCCTCCGCGTCGGGCGGACACTCGAACCGTCAGTATGGCGGCTGCGGAGGTGGCGGAATGGCACCGATGCGACCAGCTCGCGCGCAGAGTGATCATGGCTGGTCGAGGCTGGGTCGCCGCCAGGGTGACGCCATGATGGGGAAATGGCCCGAACCGACGTTCCGCTCTCGATCCTGGATCTCGCCATCATCGACCGTGACGGCTCGGCGGGAGACGCGTTCTCCGCCAGCGTGACGCTGGCGCAACGGGCCGAAGCTCAGGGTTTCCGGCGGGTTTGGTACGCCGAGCACCACAACATGGCCTCCATTGCCTCCTCCGCCACGAGTGTGCTGATCGCGCACGTCGCCGCCCAGACGACGTCGATTCGCTTGGGGGCCGGCGGCATCATGCTGCCGAATCACTCGCCACTCGTGATTGCCGAGCAGTTCGGCACCCTGGCCACGCTTCATCCCGACCGGATCGATCTGGGGTTGGGCCGCGCGCCCGGCAGCGACCAGACCACGATGCGGGCACTCCGCCGCTCGGCGGTGGCCGCCGAACGCTTCCCTGACGATGTGTTGGAGTTGCAGGGCTATCTCTCCGAGACGTCACGCGTCCGCGGCGTGACCGCAGTGCCGGGGACCGGGACGCAGGTGCCGATCTACATCCTGGGATCTTCGATGTTCGGCGCGCAGTTGGCCGCCGCGTTGGGTTTGCCCTACGCGATCGCATCACATTTCGCGCCCCAGTCACTCGAAGCTGCGGTTGCGACCTATCGCTCGGAGTTTCGTGCGCCGGACGCCGATGCCCAGCCGTTCGTGATCGCGGCGGTCAATCTGATCGTTGCCGACGACGACGATCGCGCCCAGCACGAGTTCGAGGCGGTTCGCCGCGCCCGGGTCAAGCGCATGCTGACCGGCGGTCCGACGATGTCCGACGACGCGATGGACGAATTCCTCGCGTCACCGGAAGGACGTCAGTTGTCCGAGATGATGAAGCACCGCGCCGTCGGAACACCGGAGCGAGCGGCCAATGAGATTCGAGACTTCGCACAACTCGCCGACGCCGATGAGGTGATGGTCGTCCCGGCCGGACTGAACGCGGCCTCTCGACTCACATCGGTGAGTCGCGTCGCCGATGCCTGGCGTCGGGGCAACCGCAGTGGATCGGCTCCCTGAAAAATTCATACCGGCGACACGTTGCGATCGCGTTCGAAGTCGATTTCGGCCCACACGGTCTTGCCATTCGGGGCGTCGTCATGGCCCCAGCGCGTCACGAGCTCCTGCACCATCACGAGGCCGCGACCATGCGGGCGATCAAGACTCGGAGACTGCGGTGCGATGTCGTGCGTTGTCACCGCCGAATCGAACACGGCGATCCGGATGGCGTCATCGGCTGCGGTGAGATCGAGTTCGATGTGGGGGCCACCGTGTTTGATCGCATTCGCCACGAGTTCGGCGACGACGAGGGCCGCGGTCTCCGAGAACTCGGGGTGACCTATGGCATCGAGCCACTCGGTGACAACGGCGCGCGCTCTGCGACTGCTGGCGGGCGCCGCTTCGAGGGTGACGTTCTCGTGCGCAGGCATAGACCGCTTTCTTGACCGGTTGCTCAGACCGATTCCCGCATCGGTGGGCGGTTGCTGTGATGGTGGCGGGGGCGGACCGCGCGTTGCGGATAGGAACGTACCCGCATCACCACATTCCAACCGCAGAACATCTTCTCGACTCGGTTTCTCCCTTGGAGCGCGTGGGTAGGCCGGTGGTCCCCCACCATCAAGGAGACCACATGTCGAACGACGCAAAAGTTACGAAGGACCTCGTGCAGACCTGCAAGGACGGCGAAGAGGGCTTCGCCAAGGCCGCTGCGAAGCTGGCCGAATCCGGTCGCGACGACCTCGCCGGCCAGTTCCGTGAGTTCTCGGAGCAGCGCGGTCAGTTCGGCTCGGAACTCGAGGGGTTAGCTGCCAGCTACGGAGACGACGCCGAGAAGTCCAGTTCCGTCGCCGCCGCGATTCATCGCGGTTGGATGACGGTCAAGGACAAGATCTCCGGCTCCGACGTCGACGGCGTCCTCGACGTCGCCGAGCAGGGTGAGGACCACGCCAAGGCCGAGTACGCCAAGGCGTTGGACGAGGACATCTCGGCCGGTCTCCGCGCGGTCATCACGCGCCAGCAGACCGCGGTAAACGCTGCGCACGACACCGTGAAGCGGCTCCGCGACACCCAGTCCTGACCGTGGTGGGCGTTGTCCCGTTCGGACGATCCGGACG
>JANYJV010000050.1 GCA_025361725.1 Acidimicrobiia bacterium
CCCTCGTGAACCCGACATCGGGCGGGCGCCGAGCCTCCCGTACAACCGGCGTCGGCGACCTCGGTCCCCGTACCGAGGGCACCGTGGCGACCATCTCGGCACGCGTCGTCTCGCGTGCGATCTGGTTCACGGTCTTGGTCCTGATCGTTGCGACGTTCGTCGTCCAGTTCATCCGGAACCGATCTGGTCGGAGCACCGTCGTCGATCTCTTGGACTCGGACCAGAAGCTGAATTTTCCCAGCGCGATGAAGATCGTGCTGCTCCTCGGTGCGACGGTGCTGTTCCTCGTGATCGCCATCACCGTGCAGGATCGATGGCACCGCATTCGGTGGTACGGCATGAGCGCGGTCTTCGCACTCTTGACCATCGATGAGATGACCTACATGCATCAGCGCCTCTCGGACGTCCTCCATGACTTTCTTGGAACCAGCGGGCCTCTCAAGTTTGCGTGGGTGCTGGTCTACCTCCCACTCCTCGCCGTGCTCATGGTGGTGTACCTGCCGTTCTGGCGGCGCTTGGCCAACCCGCTCCGCACGCAGCTGCTGATCGCCGCCCTCGGTTTCGCCGGTGGCTCGGGCGGGATCGAGTTCGTCAAGTCCGAGCTGTTCGACGAGCACCACTGGAAACTCTCGTTCGGTCTCGTTGCGTCAGCTTCTGACTCGCTCGAACTCATCGGGCTCGCGGTCTTGGTCACCGCACTCCTTGCCACGATCGGGCGGGCGACCAGTTCGGTCACCGTCGCCTTCACGCGCTGACGCGACCGGCCCTGCGGTCAAGCCACAGGATCGGTCGCGTCAATCAGTGGCGGGTGTCGCTCAGGCGAGGGCGGAGCAGCAGGTATCGACGATGAGCCGGGTGACGACGTACGGGTCCATGTTTGCGTTCGGACGTCGATCCTCGATGTAGCCCTTCTGGTCGACCTCGACCTGCCACGGAATACGCACCGACGCACCCCGGTCCGAGACGCCGTAGCTGTACTCGTTGTAGGGCGCAGTCTCGTGTTGGCCCGTGAGACGGGTCTCGATGCCGTCGCCGTAACCGTCGACGTGTTCTTGCACCCGCTTGCCCAACGCTTCACACGCCGTGATGATCGGGTCGTAACCCTCGCGCATGGCCTTGGTGGAGAAGTTCGTGTGTGCTCCCGCACCGTTCCAGTCGCCCGACACGGGCTTCGCGGTGATGGTCACCGCGATCCCGAAGTCTTCGGCAATGCGGTACAGCAGCCACCGAGCAATCCAGAGTTGGTCCGACACTTCGAGCGGACCCAGTGGACCCACTTGGAACTCCCACTGTCCGGGCATGACCTCGGCATTGATACCGGACAGCCCGAGACCCGCCTCGAGGCATGCGTCCATGTGAGCTTCGACGATCTCACGACCGAAGACCTCGTCGGCACCGATGCCGCAGTAGTAGAAGCCCTGCGGTGCCGGGAATCCGCCCGGGGGGAATCCGAACGGGCGGCCGTCCTGGAAAAAGTTGTATTCCTGCTCGATCCCGAACAGTGATTCCTGATCGGCAAACTTCTCGGCGATCGGCACGAGCTTGGCCCGCTGGTTGGTGACGTGGGGCTCCATGCTCGTGTAGAGCACGTCACACATCACGAGCTTGTGGTCGCCGCCTCGGATCGGGTCCGGACATGAGAACACCGGACGCAGCACGCAGTCCGACTTGTCGCCCGGCGCCTGGTTCGTGCTCGAGCCGTCGAATCCCCAGATCGGCAGGTCGCCACCCTTGGCGATGATCTTGGTCTTGGACCTGAGTCGGGGGGTCGGCTCAGTGCCGTCGATCCAGATGTACTCGGCCTTATACGCCACGTGATGCTCCTGATCTTCGTGCGGGTACGACATGGGGTGGTCGTCGGCGGTCCGTCGGACCGATGCTCTCGCCCGCGCCGAGCGGCGAGGACGAAGCGAGTTTTCCGGACCGGAGTTTCGGATGTATTGCCGAAATGTGAATGCTCTGTAACACGAGGCCCCGGGGCGGTCCCCGGGCGAACCGAGCCTAGGCGAGCGTTCCTACACTGTGCCGAGCCGGGCGTTTTCCCTGATCGGAGCATTCTGAATGGCACCTCAGCTCGAATATGTGCTGCGCACCGTCGAGGAACGCGGCGTCCGATTCGTTCAGCTCTGGTTCACCGATGTCCTCGGCTCGCTGAAGGGCTTTGCGATCACTCCGGCCGAGCTCGAGGGCGCGCTCGAAGAAGGAATGACGTTCGACGGCTCCGCGATCGAGGGGTACTCCCGCGTCCAAGAGTCCGACATGCTCGCCATGCCGGACCCCGCCACCTTCGAAATCGTCCCCTGGCGGGGCGATGACGCGCCGGTCGCCCGCATGTTCTGTGACATCCAGACACTGAACGGCGAGCCGTTCGGTGGCGATCCCCGCAACGTGCTCCGCCGCAACCTCGACCGCGCACGCGAACACGGGTACACCTTCTTCGTCGGACCCGAGATCGAGTACTTCTATTTCCGATCGGCCACCGAGCCGGAGCCCTTGGACACCGCCGGATTCTTCGACCTCACGCACACCGACACCGCGAACGAGCTGCGCCGCCGCACCATCCTCACCCTCGAGGCAATGGGTATCCCGGTCGAGTATTCGTTCCACGAGAACGGTCCGAGCCAGCACGAGATCGACCTCCGCTACACCGACGCCCTTTCGATGGCCGACAACGTGATGACGTTCCGCATGGTCGTGAAGCGCGTCGCCAGCGAACTCGGCGTACATGCCACCTTCATGCCCAAGCCGATCGCCGGCGCATTCGGCTCCGGGCTGCACGCGCACCTCTCACTCTTCGAGGGCGACGTCAACGCGTTCCACGATTCGGGTGATCGCCAAGGCCTGTCGAAGGTCGGCAAGCACTTCGTCGCCGGCCTGTTGCGACATGCGCCCGAGATCACTGCGATCACGAACCAGACCGTCAACTCCTACAAACGACTGATCGCCGGCTACGAGGCGCCCACCTACATCTCGTGGGCGCGCAACAACGAGTCCGCGCTGGTGCGCGTGCCATCGCCCAAGCGTGACAAGGAGTCGAGCACCCGCATCGAGTTCCGGTCACCGGACCCTGCGTGCAATCCGTATCTCGCCTTCGCGGTGATGTTGGCGGCGGGCATGAAGGGCGTCGAGGAGGGCTACCCGTTGCCGGAAGAGGCGACCAACAACATCTTCGAAATGACCGCCGCGGCGCGCATCGACGCCGGGATCGATCTGCTCCCGCAGTCATTGTCCGAAGCGCTCGACGTCATGGAAAAATCCGAACTCGTGGTGGACGCGCTCGGCGAACACGTCCACGACTACTTCATCCGCAACAAGCGGCGCGAGTGGAACGCATACAAAGAGCAGGTCACTTCATGGGAGCTCGACCGCTACCTCGGCTCGCTCTGACATGGAACCGATCCTCGTCTTCCCAGACCCGCCGCCGGCGATGCTCGCCCAGACCCTCGACCTCGGCGGGTACGCGTGGAAAGCCGTGGGCAACGCGGCGATCGCCACCGCGGACGAACCGGCCGACGGGTGGGCGGGCGCCATCATCGTCACCGACGAAGATCCCGACGGCGCGTTGTCGCTGTGTCGGTCGTTGCGCAAACGCGACGCGGTGCTGGAGCCGCTGCTGATGCTGGTCAGCGGGGCGCAGCTCGCCGAACTCGGCGAGCGGGAAGACCTGTTCGACGACTTCTGCCTGATGCCGTTCCACCCCCAGGAACTCGAGGCTCGGCTGCGTCACCTGCTGTATCGAGCGGGCCGTGGATCAACCCCCGAACTCGTGGCGTACGGCGACCTGGCGCTGAACCTCGAGACGTACCAAGCCGCACTCTCGGGAAAGCCGCTCGACCTCACCTACATGGAATACGAGTTGCTCAAGTTCTTCGCGACGCATCCGGCGAAGGTGTTCACACGCGAACAGTTGCTCTCCCGCGTCTGGGGGTATGAGTACTACGGCGGCGCGCGCACCGTCGACGTACACGTCCGTCGGTTGCGGGCGAAGCTCGGCGAGGAACACGCGAACCTGATCCAGACCGTGCGATCAGTGGGCTACCGATTCGGCCAAACCCGCGCGCTGTAGCGACGGGGAGCCGGAGGGGCAGGCGGCAGAGGGCGGGCGGACACTCCGATCCGACTGGTCTCGATCTCCGCTCGCCCGTGGCCCGAGCGGCCCGTGAACGGAGTGAACACGAGCGGAAGGCCCGTCAGACGGGTTGGCCCTCGTTCCGCGCATCGGCATCGTCGGCGGCGGTCCAACCGATCAGTGCACTCCAGGCTGCACCGGCACCCATGACGGCGACGGGGCCGAGCAGAACCATGACGAGGACGATGATCAGGACGCCGGGCACCGCCCGACTGTAGAGCGCGCGGGCTCAGGCAACCGGCAGGTAGACCCAAGCTTCGATCTCGACCTTGGCGCCAACCGGCAACGCGGCCACCTGCACCGTCGATCGGGCTGGACGATGATCACCGAACGCCGCGGCGTACACCTCGTTCACGGCACCGAAGTCACCGAGATCCGTGACGAAGACCGTGGTCTTGGCGACGTCGGTGAGCTGGGCGCCGCAGTCGGTGAGGACGGCGACGATGTTGTCGAGCACCTGCTGGGCCTGCGCTGCCGCATCGCCCGGCACGAGCGTGCCGGTGGCCGGATCGAGAGGAACTTGGCCGGCCAGGACGATCCAGTCGCCCGCGCGTACCGCCGGGGAATAGGGACCGGCGACGGCCGGCGCGCTGGGAGTCGAGAGTGGTTGAACGTTCACCGGCGCAGCATACGAGCGGCGCGAGTGTCCTTGGCCGGGAACGCTTCCGGCCTCGTTCCATCTGCGGCCGTCACCGCGTTCCACGCGGCCGCGGCCACGGCCGCGAACGTCGCGTCGGATGCACCCGCACGCGCCGGTTCGCTGTCGCCCGAGGACACGATCTCGACCGTCACCGTCGGCATCGCCTTGGGTCGGACGATTCCGAAAGATCGAATCGTCAGGTCCAGGACCTCGCCGGTTTGGGGATCGACGGCGAGACCTTCGGTCAACACCCAACCGAGGGCCATGTGCACTGCGCCGATCACGTACGAGCGCAGCACGATCTCGTCGAGTGGGTCACCCGCATCGACGCGGGCGTGAACGGACTCGACCGCACCCGAGTCGGCGTTGATGTCGACGCGTGCGCCGGCCACCGCTCCGGCCACCGACATCGCCACGGTGTCGAGGAGCACCGCGGCCGCACGCGGGTCGTGCGCGAGCAGGGCCCGGCGATCCCAGCCGGCCGCCTCGATCGCGCCCTCGGCGAGCACTGTCTGCTCGGCCATTCCGACGGCGCGCAACGCGCTCGACACAGGGGGACCGTTGACCGACGCGTGGTTCCATTGCACGTCGAGTTCCACGGCGTAAGGCGTCGGCACCGCCGGGAACGCGTCAGCTGCAACACCACGGACAATGATCCGACCGTCGCGCGCGACGGCGCTCGCCGCGATCGGCGGTCGCTTCGGCCCGAGCCGCACGACGTCCTCACGAGCGAACACGGTCCGGACCGTGCGGCCGAATGCGTCCGCCAGTTCTCGTGCGGCGGCCGGTGCCACGGACGCCGCCTTGCCCCCGAACGCGCCACCGTTGGCAAGGGTCGAGGCCGGTACGCAGGCGGGTTCGCACCAGCTGGCGTCGGGCTCGAGGTAGGCGGGCTCGACCCATCCCGTCGCCAGGCGTACGCCACCCGCCGGCAGCTCGGGGAGCAGCAACGGCGGCTCGTCGGCGACGGTCGTACGCCGACCCTGCACCTTGCCCGCCGCGGCTCGGGCCGCCGCCAGCGACTCACCGATCACCCACTCGATGCCGCCAGCCGACACCGTCTCCGCCGTACTGCCGGGCGGACACGGGATGGCCACCAGCGCATCACGCGGGGCAGTGTCATCGGCGAAGCCGGCGTCACCGAGTGGCGCCCGGCGGCCGACAAACTGCACCCCGCCGCCCTCCATCTCAGCCCGACGCCCCGCCGCCTCCCAATTCCGCGACTTTTTGGTTGCAGGGTTGTGTTTTTCACCATCGCCAGACAGAAAGTCGCGAGATTGAGCGGGATCGAGCGCAATCGCGGCGGATTCGGTGATGGTCTGCCAGCCGGTGCAGCGACACAGATGGGCCGCGAGTGCACGTTCGACGTCGGGCGGCGACGTCTTTGCCTTCGCCTGAAGGGCAGCGAGGCGCAGGAGGATGCCGGGGGTGCAGAACCCACATTGGGATCCCCCGGTTTCGACGAACGCATCGACGAGCGGCTCGCGCACCTCCGGAGCGAGGCCCACGAGCGTGGTGACGGACCGACCCGCAATGCGCGCGGCCGGCGTCACGCAGGAGACCCGGGCCTCACGGTCGACGAGGACCGTGCAGCATCCGCACTGGCCTTGGGGTGCACACCCGTCCTTGACGGTGGTGATGCCCAAGCGCTCGCGCAGCACCGAGAGAAGCGTTTCGCCTTCGGAGATCTCGACCTCGACGGGTGTACCGTCGAGCGTGAAGTGCAGTGAGCCGGGAACGCTCAGCTGAACGACTGACCGCAGCCGCAAGTGCGTTCCGCGTTCGGGTTGCTGATGTGGAACCCGGAGCCCTGAAGACCGTCCCGGTAGTCGAGCTGACCGCCACCGAGGTGACCCATCGACGCCGGATCGATCACGACCTGGACACCGCCCTGCTCGGACTTGACGTCGTCCTCGGCGATGTCGGCGTCGAAGAACATCTCGTAGCTGAAGCCGGAGCAGCCACCGGGGCGCACGGCAACCCGCAACGCCAAACCGGGCGTGTCCTCGGCCTCGATGAGCGCCTTGACTTTGGCCGACGCGGCGTCGGTGACCAGGAACTGGGCACGGGTGTCGGTGACGGTGAACATGCTCATGGGTAGCTCCGTGAGTTTCAGGGGGTAATCAGGGTAGCGCGACGACCACGTGACACGGGTCTGGCTCATACAACGTGGAGAACGCCTCGACTGTTCCTCGCCGGGATTCGGCCACGCCTTCGACGATGCCGCGGTGGAGGTTGCAGACCAGTTCGGGGTAGGCCTCCGCCAGTTCTCGAAACGGGCAATGGAGGAACTCGATGCGAGTGGAACCGTCCAGGGTGGCGGTGTCGTCGGCAGCCGGTTCGAAGCCGAGTCGGTCCAACTCCTGGGCCACGAGGGCCAAACAGGTCTGTTCCGGCGTTCGTTCGAGGCTCCGCGTTGCGGCGGCTCGTCCCCACGCGCGGCCGGTCGAGCGGGCGCCGAGACCCTTGGCGCCGGCGGTCTCGGCCAGCGCCGCTAGCAGGCCGGCGAGCAGGACATGGGCCGGCGGGTCGAATCCGAGTCCGGGCGCGCCGGGGGCGAGCGAGTATCGATGTTGTGGCCGCCCGACGGTGCCGCGATGGATGACTTCGACGTCGATGAGACCGGCCTCTCGGAGCCGCTCGAGGTGCAGCCGCACCGTATTGGGGTGCAACGAGAGCGATTCGGCGAGGTCTGTGGCCGATCGGGGCGCGGTTGAGGACGAGATCTCACGGTAGAGCGCGTGCCGGGTCTCGTCGCCGAGCGCCTTCAACACCTCCAGTTCCATCGCTTGACCGTAACGGTGGACGGGCATATTTTCAAGGTCGATGCTGTTTTTATTCAGACTGGCGGTCCGACCCACCAGACCGCATGTGTTCTCAACGTTCAGGACCCGATGACCGACACCGTTCCCGCCCCTGCTCCACCCTCCGTCGAAGCCGTTCGCGGCATGCTCGGCGGGGTGATGGACCCGGAGCTCAAGGCGAGCATCGTGGACCTCGGGATGGTCGACGACGTCGTGATCGCGCCGGACGGCGTGGCCACGATTCACATTGCGCTGACAACGCTCGGTTGCCCACTCCAGGCCGAGATTCGGCGCGAAATCCAGTCCAAGGTCACGAGTCTCCCCGGCATCACCGACGTCAAGGTGCGCTGGGTTGAGATGACCCAGGAGCAGAAGTCGGCGGCGATGCAACGCGCCCGGCTCAACGCGCGCGAGAACGCGCCGGACACGATGATCCCGGCCACGACGCGCGTCCTCACCATCTCAAGCGGCAAGGGCGGCGTCGGCAAGAGCTCGGTCACCGTGAACCTGGCGGCGGCGATCGCGGCACGTGGATTTCGGGTTGGTGTGCTGGACGCGGACATCTGGGGCTTCAGCGTGCCGCGCATGCTCGGCGTCGAAGGACGCTTGAGCGGTACCGAGGGCAAGATCACACCCCACCATCGCGATGTTCCCGGCGGCGGTTCACTCGAAATCGTGTCCATGGGGTTCCTCGTCGAGGACGAGTCGACGGCGCTGATGTGGCGCGGGCTCATCCTCACGAAAGCTGTCGAGCAGTTCCTCACCGACGTCCGTTGGGGCGACCTGGACTACCTACTCATTGACATGCCGCCCGGCACCGGTGACGTACAGATGGGCCTCGCCCGCATGCTGCCCCAGGCGGAGATGCTCGTGGTCACAACTCCGGCCCTCGCGGCCCAGAAGGTCGCGACTCGTGTGGCCGACATGGCCCGGCGGTCGTACATGAAGATCGTCGGCGTGGTGGAGAACATGAGCGAGTTCGTCGCGCCCGACGGGCAGCGGTTTGCGCTATTCGGTAGCGGTGGGGGCGCCGCGCTCGCCGCCGAGATCGGCGCGCCACTGCTCGCGTCGATCCCCCTCGAACCTGAAGTGTCCGCCGGCGGCGACACCGGCAACCCCGTGTCCTTGTCCGCACCCGACTCCCCAGCCGGCGCCGCGTTCAACACCCTCGCCGCGCACCTCGTGGACGAGTTGCTGCCGCCCGTCGAGATGGCCGGGTGTACGGCGCGCATCTTCGAACTCGCCACGGCCAACCTCGCTGCCGCCGACGCCGCCAAAGCCTGAGGAACAGCGCGATTTCGACGCGCGTTCGACAACGAATCCGCCCCGAATTCGGGCGATCGAATTCGGTGGTGGGTCAGGAGATCGCGGTCCAGGTGCTGCGTTGGTCCCGGCCGGTGACGCGGCCTTCGTCTCGCAGCTTCTTCAGGTGGGAGTAGATCTGCTTCGCGGCGACGGGGAGCAGCAGCTCCGGCGTGTCGGCGTAGAGCGCAGCCACGATCGACTTCACGGTGCACGGGCCGCGACGAACCAGTCCGAGGATCTGCTTCTCCCGCGCTCGGCGATGCTGGAGGTACTCGTCGATCCGCGCTCGCGGCTCGTCGATGAGCTCGCCGTGACCCGGCGCGATCGATCGCAATCGCAGCTTCCGGAGCCGCTCCAACGTCGCGAAGTACTGCGCCATATCGCCACCGGTCGACGGCGAGACCACCGAGTACATGCCACCGAGGATCGTGTCGCCCGTGAAGAGCATGCGTTCTTCGTCCAGGTGAAAGCACAGATGGTTGGGCGCATGGCCCGGCGCGTGCAGGACCGCGAGCCGGAACTCAGTGCCGTCGATCGTGTCGCCGTCGCCGATCGAACGAGTGACCTTGACGCTCTTCTCGCGGGTCGAGAACGCGAGCACCTCGGCGCCGGTCACCTGCGCGAGGCGAGTCGCGCCGGGCGCGTGATCCGAGTGCGTATGTGTCAGCACGATCCACCGCACGCGTTGACGGCCGGCTGCGCCGACGATCGCGTCGGTGTGGGCCTTCGAGTCCGGTCCCGGATCGATCACCGCAACTTCGTCGATGCCGACGAGATAGGTGTTCGTTCCCGGCCCGGTCATGTGGCTCGGGTTCGCCGCCACGATCCGCCGCACCAACGGAGACAACGCGCTCGGGACGTCCGGCGTCATCGCCGGCATCAGGAGGCTCCGGCTCGGGTCGCGGCGAGGACGTCGGCGGAGCGGTCGAACCGGGCGAGCACTTCGAGACTGCGACGAGTCGGGAGAATCAGATCGAGTTCACCGCGATCCGCAGCACCCAGCGCGTCGAGCGGTCCGATCCAGTTCGACGCGACGAGCTCGGTGTTGTCGTGTTCGTACGCGCCCGGTGGCGCGGCCCCGATGAAGAACCGAGTGTCGTACCGACGCGGGCTGCCCGCGGGCGTGATCCAGTGTGCGAACGGATGCAACTCGTCGGTCGCGAGCATCAAGTTGTGGGTCGCGACGAAGGTCATGAAGTCGAGCTCCCCGGCGTTGAGTGCATCACGAGCACCGACGAACTCGACGTCGCTGGCATCGACCGGTGTTCCATCCCCGTGACGAGCCATGAGGACCCCGGCCTCCTCGTAGGTTTCGCGGATCGCGCCGACCCAAAAACCGAGGCCGCCGTGGCGCATGCCGAGCGCGGCACTCGCGCGTGCGTCATCCCATCCGTTGCAGCGCGCGTCCCAAGACGCATGACGGTCATCGGCATCGACGGCCCCGCCCGGGAAGACCGAAGCGCCGGCGATCCACGTGGACTCGGCGTTTCGCAGGGCCATGAACACCTGCAGGTCCGGTGCATCACGGACGAGCATCACCGTCGCCGCATCCCTGGGTTGCACCACCTGCAAAGACTAGGTCTCGACCTCGGTGAGACGGCGGGTGAGATAGCGGCGCTCGGCGTCGGTGCCGGCCATGTCCCGGGCAATGCGGTACGAACGTTCGGCGTGGGCGCGACGACCGAGGCGGCGTAGGAAGTCAGCTTTGGTCGCTTCGAGCATCGGGAAGCTCGAAGCCACACCGAGCGCTGACAATTCCTCCACGCGTGCGAGTCCCGCCAACGGCCCGTCGGCCATGCCCACGGCGACGGCGCGATTGAGCGCGACGACCGGCGTTGGTGTCCGTTCGTACAGCCGGTCGTACAAGCCGACGATCTCGCGCCAATCTGTCAGCTCCGCAGATCGCGCGTTCCCGTGGCACGCAGCGATCGCGGCTTGGATCTGATACGGCCCGGGCTCACCGCGTCGCAGCGCAGCTTCGAGGATCGCGGTGCCTTCGGCGATCGCCGCACCGTCCCACCGAGCGCGGTCCTGCTCGTCGAGCGGTACCAGATCACCCGCCGCATCGACACGCGCATCCTTGCGCGCGTGATGCAGCCGCACGAGCGCGAGCAGTCCGGATGCTTCCGGTTCGTCCGGCATCAACTCACTGAGCGCACGAGCGAGACGGATGGCCTCTTCACAGAGTTGACTGCGGATCAGGTCGGCTCCGGCGGTCGCGCGATACCCCTCGTTGAAGAGCAGATACACCACTGCGAGTACCGCCGTGGTGCGCTCCGGGAGGAGATGCGCCGGCGGAACCCGGTACGGGATTCCTGCATGACGGATCTTGGCTTTGGCTCGCCCGATCCGCTTCGCCATCGTCGCCTCGGGCACCAAGAATGCGCGCGCGATCTCAGCGATGGTGAGACCGGCGAGCGTTCGCAGCGTGAGCGACACCCGCGCCTCCAACGAGAGCGCGGGATGGCAGCACGTGAAGATGAGGCGTAGGCGGTCATCGGCAATCCCGCTGTCGTCATCACGCGAATCGTCGGCGGCGACGCTCATCATCCACTCCTGCGTCTTGGTTGCCCCGGTGCGGGACCGACGCAGGCGGTCGACGGCGCGTCGGCGCGCCGTCGTCGTCAGCCAGGCACCGGGGACGCGAGGGATGCCGTCGCGGCTCCAGCTCACGACGGCCGCAGCGAAGGCCTCTTGCGTGGACTCTTCGGCGAGATCCCAATCACCGGTCACCCGAATCAGGGTGGCCACGATCCGGCCCCACTCATCGTGAAAGGCGCGAGCAACGGCCGCCTCGACGGCGGCCGTGCTCGGGCCGCTCACATCTCCCAGAGCGGACGCACCTCGATCGAGCCCATTCGGGCCCCGGGGATCTTCGCCGCGACTTCGATCGCCTCATCGAGGTCTTTGCACTCCACGAGGTAGTACCCGCCGATCTGCTCCGCCGTCTCTGCGAACGGGCCGTCCACGGTGAGCGTCTCTCCATCGCGAACTCGCACGGTGGAGGCGTCGGTGGTCAGGCGCAGCCGGGCTCCGCCTCGGAGCACCCCACGCTGGCCCATTTCCTCACCGAATGCGCCGTACTCCGCCATCACGGTGCTGCCATCGGCTTCGATCGCCGCGTCGACCTGTCGCTCGTCGGCATAAATCATGAGCAAGTACTGCATGGGATTCTCCTTGTGATCGAAATGACCCTACGACCCCGACGACGAACGAGAAGTCCCCACTCGGACACTCGAGACGACATTTCCGCTCATGCGACTCCTTCGCAGGCCGCTCGGGCCCCGGCTCGGGTCGCGGACCGTCGAACCCGCGTGCCCGCATCCCTCACCTTCGGTTTTCTTGCTCATGCGACTCCGTCGCAGGCCGACGTACGCTCCTGCGCAATGGATCCCCGGCGTGCGCTTCCTTCGGTCGAGCGCATCCTCGGTCAGCTCGACGGTCTCCCTCATGAGCTTTTGGCCGATGCCGCACGGGACGCGATCACGGCCGCCCGGGCCGCGATCGACAGTGGTGCGAGTCCCACCGAAGCCGACGTGCTCGCCGATGCACAGGCCCGGGTCGGCGCGATGTGGACACGCGAGTTGCAACCGGTCGTCAACGCCACCGGCGTGCTGTTGCACACCAACCTCGGACGTGCGCCGATCGGCGTGGAAGCGCTCGCCGCGGCGGCGTCCATCGGACGCGGCGCGTCCAATCTCGAGTTCCGCCTCGACACTGGCACCCGCGGTTCGCGTCACGACCACGCCGGACGGCTGTTGGCCCGTGCTGTCGGAGCGGAAGCAGGGCTGGTCGTCAACAACAATGCGGCCGCGGTCCTGCTCGCGCTCGGTGCACTGGCGCGCGGACGGGAAGTGGTGGTCTCGCGCGGCGAGCTGGTCGAAATCGGCGGCGGATTCCGCGTGCCCGAAATCATGGCTGAGTCCGGCTGCACATTGATCGAAGTCGGGACCACGAATCGCACCCGCCGGGCGGACTACGAACTCGCCGTCACCGATGCCACCGCACTCCTCCTCAAGGTCCATGCGTCCAATTACCGGATGATCGGTTTCACCGAGACCACCGAAGTCAGCGCGCTCGCTGAGCTCGGCCCGACCGTGATGGTGGATGCCGGGTCCGGTCTGCTCGACGAAACCACACCGTGGCTCCCCTCTCGTCCCTCATGGCTGCACGACGAGCCGGGCGTTCGCCAAGCGATCGATGCCGGCGCGGACGTCGTCACGTTCTCGGGCGACAAGCTGCTCGGTGGACCACAGGCCGGCGTCATCGTGGGCCGGGCGGATCTTCTTGCCACCATCGCCAAGCATCCGCTGGCCCGCGCAATGCGCGCCGACAAGATGACCCTCGCCGCACTCCAGCAGGTTGCGCTCGTCTACCTCTCCGGCGATGCCTCCAGCATTCCGTTGTGGCGGATGGCGACGACCTCACTCGACGAGCTGCGGCGCCGCGCCGAACGCATCGCCGCCGGCGTGTCAGGCGCAAAAGTCGTGGAAACCGAGGCCGTCGCCGGCGGAGGTTCGTTGCCCGGCCTGACCATCCCTTCCGTCGGCGTCGCGGTGCGACCGCCCAAGCCGGCGGCGGCCATGGACGCGCTGCGTGCCTACGGCGTGATCGCCCGCACCGAGTCTGATCTCGTTGTCTGTGACCTTCGCAGTGTCGATCCGGCGGATGACACCGTTGTCGCCGCCGCGCTCGCGTCACTCTGATGCGCGTCGTCGCCACCGCCGGACACGTCGACCACGGAAAGTCCACGCTCGTCCACGCGCTCACCGGCACCGACCCGGACCGGTTTCCGGAGGAGAAGGCACGCGGTCTGACCATCGACCTCGGCTTCGCGTTCTGCACGCTGCCGTCCGGCACGGACGTCGGCTTCGTCGATGTTCCCGGTCACACCCGCTTCATCAAGAACATGTTGGCGGGCGTCGGCGCGGTCGACGTTGCGATGCTCGTCGTCGCCGCGAACGAAGGCTGGAAACCTCAGAGCGAGGAACACCTTCGGATCCTCGATCTGCTCGGAGTGCGGCACGGGATCGTGGTGGTCACGAAGTCCACGCTGGTCGACGACGAGACCCTGGAGATCGCGCAGCTCGAGGTCGCCGACCATGTGGAGGGCACCACCTTCGACGGGCTCGAGATCGTCACCTGCGACGCCCGATCCGGTCTCGGACTCGACGCCGTGCGCGCGGCGATCGACACCGCACTGGCCGCCGCACCGAGCGCCCGCGACGACCAGCGCGCGCGGCTGTGGATCGACCGGGTCTTCGCGGCCAAGGGCGCCGGGACCGTCGTCACCGGCACACTGACCGGCGGCACGATCCAGACCGACGACGAGCTCGAGGCCGCCGGTCACCGGGTCCGGGTGCGCGGCATCGAGAGTCACGGGATGCCTTCGGGCAAGGGTGAGCCCGGGGCGCGAGTCGCCTTGAACCTCGTCGGCGTCGATCGTCATCAGCTGACACGCGGCGACGCGGTCGTCCGGCCCGGGCAGTGGCTCGACGTCGGGATCGTGGACGTTGCCCTCCGCACCGTTCCGGGCACGAAGCTGAAGTCGCGCGGGCGACTCATCGCCGCGGTCGGTTCGGGTGAGCACGCCGTGTGGTTTCGTCGCCTCGACGACGACTACGGGCGGCTGCGCTTCGACACGCAGCTTCCGCTCGCACCGGGCGACCGCATCGTGCTACGGGACTCGGGCGCGGAGGCCACCGTTGCGGGCGCCGAGGTCCTCGACGTCAGGCCGACACGGCGGGCGGCCGACGCAACGGCCCGGTTGCGCCAACCCCTGGGAAGTCGCCTCCTCGAAGCAGGTTGGATTCCGGTCGCCGGGCTCGACGCCCAGGCCGGCCTGGCTCCCGATGCCGCCGCGAGCGCCGTACTAGCGGCCGGCGGTGAATCGATCGGACCCTGGTTCGTGGCCGGTGATGTTGCCGCCGACCTCCGCGCGCGCGTCGTCACGACCGTCGCGGATCATCATCGCGACCACCCCAACGATCGAGGACTGGCCCTGGTGGGACTCGCGCGACGGCTCGATCTCGAACTCGACCACGCCGAGGCGCTCGTCGCCACCGTCGCCGGCATCGTGGTCGAGCAGGGTCAGGCTCGGGCTGCCAACCACACCGGGGGCTTGGCGGACACCGACGCGGGCCGCGCCATGGTGGACGCACTCACCGCAACGCCGCTCAGTCCTCCACCGCCCACCGACCTCGCGACGGCGCGGGCGCTGGTGCGCGAACGGGTGATCGTGGACTTGGACGGCGTCTACTTCACCGCGGTCGCCCTTGATCAGGCGCGCGCACTGGTGATCGAGGCACTCGCGGCGAGCGGTTCGCTCACCATTGCGGACGCGCGTGATGTGCTCGGATCGAGCCGCAAGTACGTGGTCCCGATCATGGGTCGCATGGACGCCGAGGGCGTGACCCGCCGACGCGGCGACCAACGCATCCCCGGACCTCGATCGGGACTACTCGACGCCTGACGCACGCCTGACGCGAGCCATCGAGCACGAAACGACGAGCAGCGACGCGCTGCGATCAGCCGGCGCGTGTCGCGAGCAGGTGCGAGCGTTCGTGCTCGTTGAGCCCACCCCAGATCCCGTGCGGCTCCTTGATCGACAGCGCGTAATCGAGACACTCCGCCGTCACCGGGCACTCACCGCAGATCACTTTCGCCCGAGCCTCACGCAGCTCCCGCTCGTCTCGCCGCTCACCACTGGCCGGGGGGAAGAACACTCCCGACCTCGGACCGCGACACGCAGCCCGTACCTGCCACGTCTGATTGACCGTGCCGACACTCACCGGGACCCTCCTGCGGGGTGGCTGGGCCGTCCGCTCCGACCCGTCCGGCGAACCTACTCCTGGGGTGTGACCACCCACAAGAGCCAGGTTTCACAAGGTCTATTCCGGCTCGAGCGGCTCTTTCGCCTTGGGTTCCCGGTAGTCGCGCGCCGCACCCACCTCGGGTTCCACCTCCAACACCAGGCCATCGACCTCGATGACCCGAACTCCCTGACCAGCCGGAATCGGGGTGGCCCGGTTCGTACGGGCCCGCCACCGAGCGCCCCGGAGCAGCACCACGCCGTCGGGCGCAACGTCCACCACCGCTTCGCCGAGTTCACCGATGAGCGATTCCCGCCCGATGGTCGGCGTGGAGAAACGGGATCGCACGGCCACCGGCATCGCGGTCACGAAGAAGGCGACCGTGCTCACCACCAACAGGATGACCGCCCACCAATACACGTCGAGATCAGACGAACCGCCGTACAGGAACACGGTCCCGACGATGAGCAGCACGGTGGCGATGACCGTCCACGAGTACGCGCGGCCGGACTGGACATCGATGGCGTACCCGAACATGGCGACGAGGATCAGGACGAGGGCCCAGATGTTCACGGGCAGATGCGAGAACCCGACGAACGCGCCCACGATGGCGATGGCGCCGGTCGCCCCGGCCAGGCCGATGGAGATCGTGAAGAACTCGAAGATGATGAGCGCGAGTCCGACGACGAGCAGGCCGTAGGCGATGGTCGGGTTCGTGAGCGTGTGCACCGCCTGCCCGATGAGGTCGAGCTTGCGGAACCGGATCTGATCCGTCGGTTGGAGCCGACGGTCTCGATCCTTGCCCACCACCCTGGCGGTGCGGAGCTTCACGTCGCCGGCCGCGGTGTGGACGGTCCGTCCGTTGAGCGCGACCAGCAGATCACCGATCGTGGCGCATCCGGGCGGCGAGGCACAGACGCGGTCACTGACCCCGCGCCTCACCGCGTCGTCGGGGTTGAGCGACTGATTGCGCAGGGCCCGGCCGCCGTCGGCGCGACGACCATTCACGTCTTCGATGGCACCCAGTTCGTGCAGATACGCACGTCCATCATTCGAATCGAGACGGACCGGATCAGCCGCTCCGATCGACGACCCGTTCGACACTGCGACCACGGGCGCGGCGACGGCGAGGATCGAGGCGAGACCCCGCGCCTTCGAGCCGGAGGGTCCCACCCACGCGACAACTGGTACCCGTGAACTGCGAATGGCTTTCACCAGCGGCGCCGGATCGACGTCAACTGCACCACCCGAGTTGAACTTGATCAGCAGCAAGGTGGCACGCGACCGGTTCGCCGCGGTGATCGCATCGCGTATGAGTGCCGCGTTGGGCGGGTCGATCAGACCGTCGACCTGGATCACGTCGATCGAACTGCGCTTCGGCGCACGATCCGGCGCCGCCACCGCCTGGGTGGGGGACGCGGTGAGAAGCACACCAAGGCCGAGGAGCGCGACCGCGACACGAACGCCGACGATTCGGCGCGTGCGTCGGCGGTCTGGTGATGGCGCTCCCTTAGGCTCGCCGAGATGGAGCTGGCTCACTTTTGCTCCACCTCCCGGGTGGTCATCGTTGCGGGCAAGGGTGGCGTCGGCAAGACGACGGTGACCGCGACGTTGGCGGTGGCCGCAGCCCGCGCCGGCCGGAACGTACTGATCGTTGAGGTCGAGGGTAAATCGGGGCTGGCGACGGCCTTCAATCGGCCCGCCCTTGGCTACGAGGAGCAGGACCTTGCGCCGGGAATTCGTGGCCGCACGCTGACCCCCGACGCGGCCTTGCGGGACTGGCTGGAGGGCAACGGCCTCAAGCGCGTCTCGAAGCGGCTCGTCCAGACCGGCGCTCTCGACGTCATCGCCACCGCAGTGCCGGGAATGAAGGACATCCTCGTCCTGGGCAAGGTCAAAGGCCTGGAGCAGAGCCGGGACGCGGACCTCATCATCGTGGACGCGCCGGCGGCCGGCCATGCCCTGACCTTCCTGACTTCGGCGCAGGGATTGCTCGACGCCGTCGCGGTGGGTCCGGTTCGGAAGCAGGCTGCCGACGTTGTGGAGATGCTCTCGAACCCGGCCCGGTGTCAGGTGGTCCTCGTCACGTTGCCGGAGGAGACGCCAGTCAACGAAGCGGTGGACACGGCGTTCGCCATCGAGGATCGGGTCGGCGTTCGGCTCGGCCCCATCGTGGTGAACGGCTGTTATCCGGAGCTGGGGCTTACTGCCGCATCCGCGACGGCAGCCGCCGCGCATGCCGACGGCGAACTGATCGACGTCTTCGTCTCGGACCAGGAGGCGTCGGATCTCGCCGCCGCCGCCGCCTTTCGCGCCGAACGCACCGAAATCCAACTCGCGCAGGCCGACCGCCTCGCTGATTCACTGCCCCTCCCACAGATCCGACTCCCGTTTTTGTTCAGCTCCGAGATCGGACCGGTCGAGATCGAACAACTCGCCGACGCTTTCGTCGACAGCCTGGCCGCGCTGTGAACACACCGAATCTCAACGACGTCGTCGATCACGGAAGCATCGCGGTGTGTTGCGGATCCGGTGGCGTCGGCAAGACCACCACCGCTGCGGTCATCGCGATCGAAGGGGCGCGACGCGGGCGGCGCTGTGTCGTCGTCACGATCGACCCGGCCAAACGGCTCGCAAATGCACTCGGTCTCGACGAACTCGCGAACGAACCCCACCGGATCGATGTCACCCGTTGGGATCCCGACGACGCCCGGGTCGAAGGCGGCGAACTCTCCGCGATGATGTTGGACACCAAGAGCACGTTCGACGGACTCGTCACGCGTTACGCCGACTCACCGGCCCAGGCGCAACGCATTCTCGCCAACAACTTCTACCGCAACATCTCCTCGGCGCTCTCGGGCACCCAGGAGTACATGGCGATGGAGAAGTTGCACGAGCTGCACGAAGATGGCGGCTTCGACCTGATCGTGGTGGACACTCCGCCGAGCCGCCACGCGCTCGATTTTCTCGACGCTCCGGCACGACTATTGCGACTCCTGAACAACCCGGTATTCCGCGTACTGATGGTGCCGACGCGCACGTACCTGAAGATCGCGGGCGCGGCAGTTCAGGCATTCATCCGGACCGTCTCCAAGGTGATCGGCGGCGAAGTCGTCGACGACATCGTCACGTTCTTCCGTTCCTTCGAAGGCATGGAGGAAGGGTTCCGGACGCGCGCCGCGCGCGTGGTCGAGATCCTCAAACAGCCGGAGACTCGATTCGTACTGGTCACCTCGCCGCGGCGCGATGCGATCGAAGAAGCCCGCTACTTCGCCGAACAGATCGGTGACCACGATCTCTCGGTCGACGCGCTCGTCGTCAATCGGGTCCATCCGCAGTTCGGGACGGAACTGTCCGCGGGGCTGCGTGCGCGCGTGGAAACGCTGCGCGAACTCGAGCTCGGACGTGAAACCGAACGCCAAGCGCGGGATCGACTCGCAGCCCGGTACCAGAACCTCGCCGAGTTCAACGAGATCGCCGAGCGCGAACGCGCGCAGATCGAAACCGTCCGCGTTCGCACCCAATCTGCGGCGGTGGCGTTCGTCCCGTACCTGCCTCACGACGTGCACGATTTCACCGCCCTCGCCGTCATCGGCCGGATCCTGTTCGCCGCACCCGACATCGGGGCGAAACCGCCTCCGGGCGACGGGTAACCTCCCGCCCGTGACCAAGATTCTCGTTGCCGCCGAAGCGTCCTGGATTCGAGACCAGGTGACGACGGCCTTCACCGGTGTGGGCCAGGAAGTCATCGAAGTGCGGCGAGGCCAGGACGTGCGTGGCGCCGTCGCCGAGCATGCTCCGGACCTGGTCGTCCTCGACATGCAGATTGCCAACATGGGCGGAGTCGCCTGCGCGATCGACCTGCGCATGGAGGCCGCGGAATGGCGCATCCCCGCGACCAAGATTCTGTTGCTCCTGGACCGGGAAGCGGACCGATTCCTGGCGACCCGAGCTGATGCCGACGCGGAACTCGTCAAGCCGATCGATGCTGGCATCTTGCGTCGCTCGGCGAAACCGCTGCTCGGTCCGGCAACGGCTCCAGCTCCCGCCTGACGGGTCGCTACACTCTCGCCCCTTACGGGATGTGGCGCAGTTTGGTTAGCGCGCAGCGTTCGGGACGCTGAGGCCCCGGGTTCAAATCCCGGCATCCCGACCACCGTTTCGGCTGGTCAGCAACGCTTCGGGCGCATCGCGCGTTCTGCCGGGATTCCTTCCATCGCGCGTCCATCGCGCGCGCCTCCGGTTGACGCGCCGTGAAGTGCTCGCCGAGGCGATCGGCCGCGGCTCGGTCGGCTTCGTTCGTTGCTTGCGCGTATATGCCAAGTGTGAGGCGCGGGTCGGAGTGGCCGAGGCGGGTTTGCGCGGTCTTGAGG
>JANYJV010000100.1 GCA_025361725.1 Acidimicrobiia bacterium
ACTGCTGCCTCCCGTAGGAGTCTGGGCCGTGTCTCAGTCCCAGTGTGGCTGGACATCCTCTCAGACCAGCTACCCGTCGTTGCCTTGGTAGGCCATTACCCCACCAACAAGCTGATAGGCCGCGAGCCCATCCCGAAGCAGAATCCATTTCTTCACTGTGCCATGCGACATGGTGAAGGTATCCGGTATTAGCACCGGTTTCCCGGTGTTATTCCAGTCTTCGGGGTAGGTTGCTCACGTGTTACGCACCCGTTCGCCACTTTCCACCCGGGCAAGCCCGGGTCTCTCGTTCGACTTGCATGTTTTAAGCGCGCCGCCAGCGTTCGTCCTGAGCCAGGATCAAACTCTCCATCGAGATCGGTGACTGACCAGTCTGAAGACGGATCAACCGATGATCTGGGTTGAGAGCCACCGCCCCTGTACTGAAACGGGGACGGTAACTGGCTCGACAGTTCTCAAAGATCGAGAGCTGTTGAGCATTTCGTATTGACGTGGTTACATCACTCACCAGATGGTGACCGCAAAATGCTGTCGCCGGCCGGTGAGGGCAACCTCACTGACTTTTGTGCATCACTGTTCCGTTTTCAAGGAGCCGCTGCTCGGCACCGCCGCACCCGGACCACGACGCAGGGCCGTGTGCAAGGGGCAGACCGAGCCGACACTCGTCCCCGAAACCCTGATGGTGCTGGGCTTACTCTCTAGGAGCCTTCGGGGCGTCCGTGTCAATCCACCGCAGATGCGCAGACGAAAAAAGCTGCGCTCTGTGCGGGGGAGTCGGGACTTTAGGAGATTCCGGGGTGCCGGTCAAGTCGGAGCGAACATTCTTTGCACGCACCGGAGACCGGTACCGGGCTCTCGAGGCACCGATGACGACACTCTCTCACGCCGGCGCGTTGACACCCGGCATCGGGACCGGATCTTGGTCACTTGGTGTCGGTTTGGAGCGGTTCCGGCGAGTCCGGATCACTGGTCAAATCCACCGGCGACGACCACCGCCGCCGTCTGGGACACTGTCGCATGGTTTCCTACGGCAAGCCTTCGCACCGCATCACCTCTGAGCAGCAGCTCCGGGATCTCATCGGTGCGCCGAGCGAACTCGTGTGCTCCAAGGTCACGGATCGGCTCAACCCCCTGACCCGCCAGTACATCGAACGATCACCTTTCATGTGCATCGCGACGTCGGACGCGGCCGGCACCTGCGATCTCAGTCCCCGTGGCGATCCGGCCGGGTTCGTGCAGATCCTCGATCCCCAGACGCTGTTGCTGCCCGAACGGCCCGGCAATCGGATCGCCGACACGCTGAGGAACATCCTCACGAACCCGCAGGTGGGACTGTTGTTCCTGGTTCCCGGCGCGACGGAAGCGTTCCGCGTCAACGGCCGGGCGACCCTCACGACCGACCAGGACCTTCTGGTCCCGTGTGCAGTCGAGGGCAAGGTGCCGCGACTCGGGATCCTCGTCGAGATCGAGGAGGCCTATAGCCAGTGCTCGAAGGCGATCCTGCGGTCCCACCTCTGGGACTCCGACCGGTTCATCAGCCAGTCCGACCTGCCCAGCAACGGGCAGATCGCTCGTGCCATCAACGGCTCCGACTTCGACGCCGACGCCTACGACACCGAGCGCGCCGACCGCTACCGTCGGCGCGAAGGATTTTATTGAGTGATTTGGATACGGGCCCAGGCGCGTTTGCCGACTTGGAGGGTCTGCTCGTCGATGGTGTCGGCGTCCACCTCGAGGTCGGGGTCGGTGACCCGCTCCCCCGCTATCCGTACGCCACCCTGTTCGATCTTGCGGCGACCCTCTTTGTTCGACGGCACGAGACCCGCGACCGCCAGGAGGCGCGCCAGCCGCATGGGGAACTCGGGCCGGGCGACCGAACAGGTCGCGATTTCTGACGGCACGTCATGGGCCTTGAAGACCCGATCGAACTCGGACTCGGCCCCGGCACCGGCACCGGCACCGTGGTACAGGTCGGCGACTGTCCGCCCGAGCAGGCGCTTCGCCGCAACCGGCGCCAACGAGCCATCGGCCAGCGCGGCCGTCGTCGCCTCGACCTGGTCTGGTAGCCAGCCCGTCGCCAATGCGAAGTAGCGAGGCATCAGCTGGTCAGGGATGCTCATGAGCTTGCCGAACTGCTCGGCCGGCGCCTCCGCGATGCCCACCGCGTTCCCAAGCGACTTGGACATCTTCTTCTCACCGTCGAGCCCTTCGAGGAGCGGCATCGTGATGACGACCTGGGGTTCCTGGTCCGCGGCGTTCTGGAGTTGGCGGCCCATCAACATGTTGAAGAGCTGATCGGTGCCTCCGAGCTCGACGTCCGCAGCGACCTCCACTGAATCGGTTCCCTGGAGAAGCGGATAGAGGAGTTCGGACAGTGCAATCGCCACTCCGTCCCGGAATCGATTGGCGAAATCGTCCCGCTCCATGATTCGAGCGACGGTGGTACGGCCCGTCAGGCGCAGGACATCAGCCATGTCCATCCGCTCGAGCCAGTCGGCGTTGTGTACGAGTTCGAGGCGATCCGGCGAGAAGTCCAGCACTGATCGCACCTGGTCGACGTAGGTACGTGCGTGAACGTCGACCTCGGCTGCGGTCAAGGCCGGACGCGTGGCTGATCGACCGGTGGGATCTCCGACCCTGGCGGTGAAGTCGCCGATGATGAGCACGGCGAGATGGCCCAGGTCCTGGAACTGGCGGAGCTTGTGCAGCACGACGGTGTGGCCGAGGTGGATATCCGATGCCGTCGGGTCGATGCCGAACTTGACCCGGAGTCTGCGACCCGACGTGAGCTTCTTCGCCAGCTCGTCGGCATCGATGCAATGCACCGTTCCCGCAGTGAGGACCCGCAGTGCGTCGTCGACCGACGCTGGTGGTGAGGACGGCACGGCCACGGACGGTACTAGTGCTGGCACGAAACGCGACGCTTCGTTTGGAAGAATGACCGGCAATGACTCGACCGGGACGCAGACGCTGGCTGGTCGCGCTCGTGGCCGTCATGGTCTTCGCCAACGCGTGCCGCTATACCTCCCACCTGCAGCTTCCGACCGAACAGGCAGTCTCGTCGCGGATCCTGTGGGGAGACGGCACGTTGCTGACCCGGGTCCACGGCGTGGAGGACCGGGACCCGGTGAAGCTGGCCGACATGGCCAAGGTGCTTCCACGCGCCGTCATCGCCATCGAAGATTCGCGCTACTACGAACACGGCGGCTTCGACATCCGCGGCATCGCACGCGCCTTCACTCACAACATCGAGAAGGGGCGCGCCGCAGAAGGCGGCTCGACGATCACCCAGCAGTACGTCCGTGCGGTGCTCCTCGGGAACCACAAGACCTTGAAGCGCAAGCTGCGAGAAGCGGTCATGTCGATGCAGATCGAGGACCGGTACTCCAAGAAGACGATCCTCGAGCGGTACCTCAACACGGTGTATTTCGGCAATGGCGCGTACGGAGTGCAAGCAGCCGCACGTACCTATTTCGGTACGGACGCAGCCAAGGTCGATCTCCCACAAGCTGCGCTGCTCGCCGGACTCATTCGATCGCCGAACGACTACGACCCGTTCGTGCACCCCGAGGCTGCGGTGGCCCGGCGCAACGAGGTCATCGCCCAGATGGCCAAACTCCACAAGGTCACCGAGGCGGAGGCCACGTTGGTGCGGGCGTTGCCGTCGGGCGCAACCCGCCAGCCGACCAATGCCCGGTATCCGGCGCCGTTCTTCGTCGAGAAGGTGAAGAGGTTCGTTTTCAACAGTCCCCGCTTCGGTGCAACGCTGGCCGACCGGGAACGCAAACTCTTCCAGGGCGGACTCACCATCGAGACCACGCTGGACCCGAGATGGCAGCAGGAGGCCGAACGGGCGCTGCACGGAATCCTCGTCGGCCCCACCGATCCGCCGGGTGCGATCGTGGCGACCGACCCGAGAAGCGGCTACGTCAGGGCCTATGCGAGCAGCCAGGACTTCTGGGGAACGAGTCCCTACGCCAAGATCGACCTTGCCAACGCACGGGACGCGAAGGGCACACCGACCCGTCAGCCGGGCAGCAGCTTCAAGCCGTTCACTCTCGCGACCGCGATCGAACAGGGCGTCCCGCTGTCGCGCACCTACGACGGTCGGTCCCCGCGTGTGATCCTGCCGGGTTGGCCCGCCCCGAAGGGGCTCGAGAACTTCGAGGGCACCGCGTTCGGGCGGATCAACCTCGTCGACGCGACCGTGAACTCGGTCAACACCGTCTATGGCCAGCTGGTCACCGACGTCGGACCGCAGAATGTTGCGAACCTCGCCAACGCAGCAGGGATCACGACCCACCTCGACGCGGTTCCGTCGATCGGCATCGGCGACGACGCCGTGACCCTCGAGGACATGGCATCCGCGTACGGTTCGTTCGTCACCGACGGCCTGCACCATCCCGAGATCTTCGTGACGCGCGTGACCGACCGGTCCGGGCGGGTGCTCTTCGAAGATCATCCCGCACCGATCCGCGCTTTTTCCGCGACGACGGCTCGCACCGTCACGGAAGTGCTGCAGCAGGTGGTGCAGCGCGGCACCGGAATCAACGCCCGCATCGGACGCCCGGTCGCCGGCAAGACCGGCACGCGTGACCTGCGCACCGACGCGTGGTTCGTGGGCTACACGCCCGAACTCGTCGCAGGCGTCTGGGTCGGGTTCCCTGACGGCGCCCCGGGTGGCCAGGCCCGCAAGACCCGAATCCCACTCCAGGGCGGTGAATGGCCCGCCCGCATCTGGCAGATCTTCGCGAGCGGCGCCCTCGCCGACGTCCCGGCGTCGCTCTTCCCCGTTCCCGACCAGCCGCCGGCATCGACGACCAGTACCAGTACGACGACGAAGCCCCCGATCGGTCCCGGTCTGTATTCCGTCGTGGGTCGCACAGTGTTCAGCGCCCTCGCCGAACTGACCCAGGACGGATATCGGGTCAATATCGTGCGCAAGCCGAGCCGACGGTTCTCTCCGGACTACGTCACCGAACAGTCGCCTGCGGCCGGGGCTGCGGTCCGGCCCGGCTCGACCATCACCATCACGGTTGCGACCGGACCGCCCCGAGAACTCCAGGTTCCCAATGTGCTCGGACTTCTCGCCGACCAAGCGGCCGCCGAGATCACCCGTGCCGGATTCGTGGCCAACGTGGTCGTGGTCTCCGAACCGCCACCCGGCACCGTTGGCAACGGCGGCAAGGCGTGGAAGCAATCACCCTTCTCCGGCGAGATCGCCGACGAAGGAACCACCATCACCGTCTCCGTCAATCCCTAACTGCTGCCCGCACGCCGCACAATCCCAAAACCGAAGTGAGACGACAGCAGCCGCGGTCCAGCCGATAAACCGCCGAGCGGGGCCCGAGCGGCCTGCGACGAAGTCGCAAGAGCGGAAAGGTCGGTTATTCCACCACTCGGCGGTCGCCGTCGCGTACGCGGCGGGCGAGGCCGGTCAGGAGGCGGGCCGTCATCGCCGGGAGCTCACCGACCAGCTTCTTGAAGCTCTTGGCATCGAGCACGCCGACGGTCGCCTCGCTTGCGGTGACGACGTCGGCGTTGCGCGGCGCGGGGTCGAGCACGGCGAGCTCACCGAACCAGTCGCCGGCCTCGAGGGTGGCGATTCGGCGACCATTGCGACTGACCTTCGCCACACCGTCGATCAACACGTAAAAGGTGTCCCCCGCCTCGCCCTGGCGGACCAGCATCACGCCCTCGGCCACGTCGTGCACACCGAGCGCCTTCGCCACGATCTTGCGCTCTTTTGCGGAGAGCTGCGAGAAGAGCGGAACCGCACTGAGAAGCGCGGCGATGTCGTCGATTTTGGCCATGGGATCCTCCGGGATCAGACGGTGACAGGAAGGGCGACGAGGCCCCGCAACACGAAGCGACCGTTGTAGTTCAGGGTGTCGGTCGCGAGCGAGAGGTTCGGGAAGCGGCGGACCAGCGCCGGGATCGCACTGCGCCCTTCGAGCCGAGCGAGTGACGCGCCGAGACAATGGTGCACGCCGCTCCCGAACGACGTGTGGGACCCGGCATTGGTGCGACCGAGGTCGAGCTCATCGGCCGTCGGACCCCACTTCGCGTGATCGCGATTCGCGGCCGCGAGGCACGTCATGAGGAACGACCCCTTCGTGATCTCCACGCCGTCGATGTCGAAGTCGCTGGTCGCAATGCGCCCCGAGAACTGCACGGGCGGGTCGTACCGGAGCAGCTCGTCGACCGCGTTCTGGTCCAGGCCGGAATCATTCCGCAGCCGACCCGCCTGCCCGGGGTTGCGCAGGAGTGCGAGCACGCCGTTGCCGATGAGGTTCACCGTCGTCTCGTGGCCGGCCACGTAGAGGAGGATCACCTGATCGATCAGTTCCTGTTCGTCGAGCATGTCGCCGTGGTCTTCGGCCGCGATCAGCGCGCTCAGGAGATCGTCGCCGGGATGCGCTCGCTTTGCTTCGATCACCTCGAGGACGTACTCGGTCATGGCATCACCGGCGACGAGCGCGGCCTCGAACTGCTCCATCGAGAAGATCGGGTCCAGCGTGGTGACCAACGCCGCGGACCATTGGCGGAGCTCGTCACGTCGATCCATCGGCATGCCGAGCATCTCGGAGATCACCGTGAACGGCAATGGGAAGGCGAGATCCGCGATCACATCCATACCGCCGTCGGCCTCGGCTCGCGCCAAGGCGGCGTCGACCAACCGCCGACAGAGGGGAGCGAGTCCGTCGATTGTCTTCGGCGTGAAGGCTTTCGCAACGAGTCGACGCAACCGGTCGTGGTCGGGCGGGTCGAGGTTCAGCATGGTCCGGCTGCCGCGACTGCGGTCACCCGCCTTGGCCATCATCTCTTCCTGCATCGGCATCGAGATCAAGGCGTTGCGCTGCTCGACGCTGAGGGTCGCGTCCCGCAGCACGCGCACGACGTCGTCGTAGCGAGTGAGCAGAACCGGTCCGAAGTCCATGCGCGCCACAGGCGACGACGCACGCAGCGCCGCGTAGTGCGGGTACGGATTCCGAGGGAAGTCGGGATCGAACGGATTGAACGCGATCTCCGGAGCACTCATGGGCGGCGAGGCTAGGGCTCCGGTGGGCGCTCTGACTGCGTGGCGCTGGTCACGTTCCGATCCCCCTCCCCACCGTTCGACGGGACGGCGATCGCGGACCGCTCACGTGCGGGTCGTTCGTCACGAACCAACGCAGTCGTGCGCGCTCCCCTTTACCGGCCGCCAGCCCGATCCGCGGTGATCGTCCGGGACGGACCCGCGTCACCGTGCCGTCGTCGTAGAGACCGAGGGGTCCGCGCACCAGATCGAGGCCGTCATCGGCTCGATCGAGCCCGAACGCGGAAGCGAGCCGCGCCGGCCCGGCAAGGAGGTCACGGTCCTTCCGCGCTGCGGGGCGCCGGGTCCGCATCACCTGAAGACCTTCGACGGGTGCCGCGGCCCGGAGGAGCACCGCACCGGCGTCATCGACCGGTGAACCGGCGACGACGTTGGCGCAGTAGTGCATGCCGTAGGTGAAGTACACGTAGAGATGGCCGGGCGGACCGAACATCCTGGCGTTGCGGGGCGTCTTCCCGCGGTACGCATGACTCGCCGGGTCCGTCGATCCGCAATAGGCCTCGACTTCGACGATGCGGGCAACCAGCTTTTCGGCGTCGCGCGTCGAGACCAGGAACTTGTTGAGTAGATCGGGCGCGAGTTCCTCGGGCGGCCGATCGAAGAACGCGCGGGTCAGCCGGCGAGCCATTGCTCCTCGTCAGCCAGGAGCGTACGGACCGCGCGCACCTGGGCCGTCAGTGGTGCCGGTCCGGCTCCACCCGGTGTGGTTCGGTGCGCGACCGCAGCACCCGGTTGCAGCCGCGCGACCGCCGCGTCACCGAGGCGCGCGTCGGCGGCCACGAGATCAATGAGCGACGACTCACCGCCGATGGCGCGCCGGACGAGATCGCCGACGACGGCGTGCGCGTCCCGAAACGGCATGCCACCCTCAACGAGATACTCGGCCAGATCGGTTGCGCCGAGGTACGGGCTCGCGGCCCCGATGCGCATCGCGTCGCGCTCGAAGGTGATCGCATCGAAGAGGCCGGTGAGCGCGCGCACCGATGCGATCACGGTGTCCACCGCGTCGAACAGCGGTTCCTTGTCCTCCTGCAGATCGCGGTTGTACGCGAGGGGCAGGCCCTTGAGTGTGGCGAGCAGTCCGGTGAGATCACCGATGATCCGGCCGGCCTTGCCGCGTACCAACTCCGCGACATCCGGGTTCTTCTTTTGCGGCAACATCGACGAACCGGTCGCGTACGCGTCCGGCAGGGTCACGAAACCGAACTCGGCGCTCGACCACAACACGATCTCCTCGCCGATGCGTGAGAGGTGCACTTGCGTCAGCGCGGCGGCGAAGACGGCTTCAGCGACGAAGTCCCGGTCCGAGACGGCGTCGAGCGAGTTCTCGAAACGGGACGCGAACCCGAGAAGCGATGCGGTGTGGTCCGGGTCCAACGGCAGACTCGACCCGGCCAACGCCCCGGCGCCGAGCGGCGACACATCCGCGGCCGATCGGACCCGCTGCCACCGCTCGATGTCACGACCCAGCGCCCAGACGTGCGCCAGCAGATGATGCGCGAGCAGCACCGGCTGGGCGTGCTGCAGGTGCGTGTAGCCGGGCAGCGCGACGAACTCCCCCGCTTCCTCGGCCCGCCGCACCAGCACCGATTGGAAATCGTGCAGTGCGCGCACCACGTTCGTAGCGGCATGCTTGGTCCACAGGCGCAGATCGGTGGCGACCTGGTCGTTGCGGCTGCGGCCGGTGTGGAGTTTGGCGCCGGCCACGCCCGCCAGTTCCGTGACCCGGCGCTCGACGGCGGTATGGATGTCCTCGTCGGTGGGAGCGAACTCGAACGTGCCGGTCTCGAGCTCCGCCGCCACCGTGTCGAGCGCCACGAGGACGTCGTCCCGTTCGTGATCGGTGAGGATTCCGACTGCGCACAGCATTGTCACGTGGGCGCGTGAGCCTTCGATGTCCTGGGGCGCGAGCCGCTGGTCGAAGCCGATGCTCACCGACAACGCCATCAGCGCGTCCGCCGGACCGTCGGCGAACCGACCGTGCCAGAGCGTCTTCCCGGCGTCACTCACGAGATGCTCACGAGATGCGATTCGGTGCAGGGACGGCAGGTTCTTCCACGCGCTGGCGCTTGGACCACGTCTCCACCGAGAGCCCCCAGAGCCGCACGAACCCGGCGGCATCCTCGTGGCGGAACGCGTCGTCGGATTCGTAGGTCGCGAGCCGGTAGTCGTAAAGGCCGCGTTCGGCACGACGACCGACCACCACACACTGGCCCGGTTGGAGCTGCAGGCGGACTTCACCGGTCACGTGCTTCTGGGTCGACTCGATGAACGCGTCGAATGCTTCGCGCAGCGGCGAGTACCACAGGCCGTCATAGACCGTCTCGGCCCAACGCGTTTCGAGGCGACTCTTCTCGCGCATTACGTCGCGTTCGAGGGTGATCGACTCGAGATCGGCGTGGGCGAGGATCAACGCCAGCGCCCCCGGGCACTCGTAGACCTCACGGCTCTTGATGCCGACGCGCCGGTTCTCCACCATGTCGACGCGGCCGAAGCCGTACGCGCCGATCATCGCGTCCAACTCGGGCAACATCAGGTGCAACGGAGTGGGGACACCGTCGAGAGTCACCGGAGTGCCGCGCTCGAAACCGATGACGCACTCGAGGATGCCCTTGGGTGCGTCACTGACCGCGCTCGTGCGCTCGTAGATGTCGTCGGGCGGCGCGTTCCACGGGTCCTCCATCGCGCCACACTCGACTGCCCGACCGACGATGTTCTCGTCGACCGAATACGGCTTCTCCAACGAAGCCGTAATCGGGATGCCGAATCGTTTCGCGTACGCGATCGAATCCGCCCGGCTGAAACCCCAGACCCGAACCGGCGCGAGGACCTCGAGATCCGGTGCAAGGGTCCGCAGGCTCACCTCGAACCGGACCTGGTCGTTGCCCTTTCCGGTGCATCCGTGCGCGACGGCATCGGCGTTGACATCGCGCGCGGCGGCCACGAGATGCCGCGTGATGACCGGGCGAGACAGGGACGACACCAACGGGTACTTCCCCTCGTACAGCGCGTTGGCCTTGATCGCGTTCGCGACGTACCGGGATGCGTACTCCTCACGTGCGTCCACGACCCGCGCCTCGATCGCGCCCGCACTGAGCGCGCGCTGCTTGATTGCGTTCCAATACGCGGCGTCCGCGTGTGGCTCCTGCCCGACGTCGACGGCCAGTGCGACGACCTCGTAGCCCCACTCTTCTTGGATCCACTTCACCGCGACCGATGTGTCGAGGCCACCCGAATAGGCAAGAACCAACCGCTTGTTCGTCATTGTTTCGGTCTCCGTTCGTCGGCGCCGGTCCGGGCGCGCATCAGGTTCACAAGCCGGCCAGTCCTGCGAGGCGCTCCGCCACATTCGCCCCGCCGACGGGTTCTGCGCACACCAAGATCAGCGTGTCGTCACCCGCGACTGTGCCGAGCACATCGGGATAGCCCGCGCGGTCGAGCGCGGAGCCGATCACATGCGCGGAACCCGGCGAGGTTCGCAACACGACGAGGTTCGACGAATGCGCGACGTCGACGACGAACTCTCCCATGACACGGCGCAGATGATCGTCCGGGCTCGCGGCGTCCTTCGAATGTTCGGGCACGGCGTAGGCGGTCGCGCCACCGGGGATCCGCACTTTGACCGCTCCAAGATCCTCGAGGTCGCGACTCACGGTGGCCTGGGTCGCGACGACGCCCTCTGCTGCCAACATCTCGACGATCTGACCCTGACTTGAGATGGCCTGCTCTTCAAGGAGACGAGCAATCCGATGTTGGCGTTGCGGCTTTCCGAGCGTCGCCATCAGACCGTCCCTTCGATCAAGAATGCGAACAGCGCCCGCGCCGCGTGCATGCGATTCGCCGCTTGCTGCCAGACCGCGCTCGCGGGACCGTCGATCACGGACGCCGCCACCTCGTCGCCGCGGTGCGCCGGCAAGCAGTGGAGAAAGCGCGCGTCCGGTCCGGCGGTGGCCATCAACGCGTCGTCGACCTGCCAGCCTCGGAACGCTTCACGACGGATCTCAGCCTCTGCTTCTTCGCCCATCGAGGTCCAGGTGTCCGTGTAGATCACATCCACACCCCTGACCGCCTCGTGCGGATCGCTGACCAGTTCGATGACTCCCCCAAGATTGCGCGCCCGATCCACGACCAGATCGTCGAGTTCGTACCCGACGGGCGAGCTCACGATCAGTTCCAGCCCGGTGAGGGCGGCCCCGAACGCCAGCGACGCGGCGACGTTGTTGCCGTCACCCACGTACGCCACCCGTCGACCTTCGAGCGCGCCGAGTAATTCCCGGATCGTCAAGAGGTCGGCCAGGGCCTGGCACGGATGCGCGCGATCGGAGAGCAGGTTCACGATCGGGATGTCGACGGCGGCGGCCATGCGTTCCAACACGGTGTGGTCGAAGACGCGCGCTGCGAGAATCGCATGAAACGATGCGAGTGTCCGCGCCACGTCCTCCGCCGACTCTCGGTGGTCGATGCTGATCTCGTCCTGACGGATCGTGACGGGATGACCGCCGAGGCCGACCACCGCCATCTCGCCGCTGTTGCGGGTCCGCGCCGACGGCTTCTCGAATACAAGGGCGACGCCCTTGCCCGCAAGCGCGGGCCGGATCCGCGATGGGTCCACCTTCCACGCGACCATCGTGTCCAACAGGGTCGCGAGTTCGGCGTGTGAGAGTTCGTCGATCTCGAGGAAGTCACGTTTCGGTTCGGTCATGGGGTCAGCACTCCTCGCAGGATCTCGATGGCGGTGTCGATGTCGGCGTCGGTCACGAGCAGGGGTGGCGCGAGGCGAAGCGACGTGGGCGTGACTGCGTTGAGCACGAGCCCGCGTTCGAGGCACGTCGCCGCCACGTCGCCCGCGACGATCCCCTCGGCCAACTCGGCGGCGACGAGCAGTCCGACGCCGCGCACGTCGACCACGCTCGGCAGGGTGCGCAATCCGTCCATCAATCGTTTACCCTGCTCCTGCGCGCGACGCGGGACGTTCTCCTGCTCCATGACATCGAGGACTGCGAGAGCGGCGCGTGCCGCCAACGGTTGGCCACCGAACGTGGTGGCGTGATCACCGGGCTTGAACGCCGCGGCGACGTCGCGTCGGGCCCAACACGCGCCGATGGGCATGCCGTTGCCGAGCGCCTTCGCCAACGTGACCACGTCGGGTCGGACGTCGTCACCGTGTTCGAAACCGAACCATCGGCCGGTGCGTCCCAATCCGGTTTGGACCTCGTCCATCATCAGGAGCGCCTCACGTTCGTCGCAGAGCGCACGCACGGATTCCAGGTAGCCGGGGGGCGCGGGTTGTACCCCGCCCTCGCCTTGGACCGGCTCGAGGAGGACGGCACACACGCGCTCGTCCATCGCTGCGGCCAGGGCATCGACATTCGCGAACTCGACCTGGCGGAACCCGGTTGGGAGCGGCTGGAACGTCTCCTGCTTCTGGGGCTGACCGGTCGCAGCCAGGGTCGTCAAGGTGCGCCCGTGGAACGAGTTGTATGCGGACAGGATGTGGAAGCGATCGGGACCGCCGTGTGATTGTCCGTAGCGGCGCGCCAGTTTGATTGCGCACTCGTTGGCCTCGGCGCCGGAGTTGGCGAAGAAAACCTGGCCGGCAGTTCCCGTCGCCGAGGTGAGCAGCAGATCAAGGCGTTCCGCAAGCTGCGGCTGGCACTCGTTGAGGTACAGATTCGAGACGTGGAGCAACGTGCGCGCCTGCTCCGCGATCGCGGCGGCGACGACGGGGTGGGCGTGACCCAATGACACGGTCGCGAGTCCGGCGAGGAAGTCCACGTACTCCTTCCCCTCGGAGTCCCAGAGCCGCGTCCCTTCGCCGCGCACGAACGCGACGGGTTGACGGCCGTAGGTCTGCATGACGTGCTCGTGATCGAGTTTCCAGAGTTCGTCGTAGTTCACGTCATTTCCCCTGTCGGCCTGATATCGCCACTCACCATGGTGCCGATGCCTTCGCGGGTGAAGAACTCGAGCAGGAGCGCGTGAGGGACGCGACCGTCGAGGATGTGGGCGCGACTCACACCGTTGCGCAGGGCCTGCACGCACGAGGTCAGCTTGGGGATCATCCCTGCGCTGGCGCGGCCGTCGGCGATGAGGGCTTCGAGACCGTCCGCGTCAATCTGGGCGATCAACGATTCTTCGTCAGGGAAGTTCGCGTACACCCCCTCGACATCGGTGAGGTAGACGAGCTTCTCCGCGCCGAGCGCCTCGGCGATCGCGCCGGCGACGGCATCCGCGTTCACGTTGTACGCCTGACCGGACTCGTCCATACCGATGGTGGCGATGACAGGGATGAGTTCCTCGCGCAACAGCCGATGCAGGATCGACGGATCGATCGCGGTCACGTCACCGACGAATCCGAGGCGCGGGTCTCGCTGCTCCACGGCGATGAGACCGGCGTCCTCACCGGAGAGACCGACCGCGTACGAGCCGTGTTGGTTCAGCGAGACCACGACGTCGCGGTTGACCTTGCCGACGAGTGCCATGCGGGCGATGTCGACGGTCTCGGCGTCGGTGACCCGATGACCGTCGATGAACTCGGGTTCCTTGCCCAGGCGCTGCATGAGGTCGGTGATCTGCGGACCGCCGCCGTGCACCACGACCGGGTTCATCCCGACGAGCCGCATGAGCACCACATCCTGCGCGAAGTGATCCGCTAACTCGGCCGAGTCCATCGCGTGTCCGCCGTACTTGATGACCACCGTCTTGCCACTGAACTCGCGGATGTACGGCATCGCCTCCGCCAGAATGTGCGCCTTCGCCTCCGCGTCCGCGCGCCGCGTGTCAGTCATGAGACACCTTGGCCGTCGGCCAGATGACCGACCACGACCGGCGCGCTCCGCACCCGCAGCGCAGCGGAGGGTGCACAGGAGCGGCGAGCGGCGAGCAAATCGACCGAACGTTCAACGGCCCAGCGAGCGCGACCAGAAAGGCAGACCATTATGACGTTCCGCGGTTTTCGTCGATGTAGACGTGGGAGAGGTCGGTGAAGAGCATGGTCGCCTCGCCGTGGCCGGCCGCCAAATCACAGACGACCTCGATGTCGGTTTCGGCCATGACCGCCGCGAGTGCAGCCGCCTCCGTCCCGGCGTCGATGCCGTTCCGGCACGCGATGACGCCGTTGTACGTGATCGTGACTGTCTCCGGATCGAACCCCGCGCCGCTCGCACCGAGCTCGGACAGGATGCGGCCCCAGTAGGGATCCTCGCCGTTGAACGAACACTGCACGAGCTGCGAACCGGCAACACCGCGCGCGGCTCGGCGCGCCTCCTCTGCCGTTCGGGCGCCACGCACGTGCAGCCGAACGATCTTGGTCGCACCTTCGGCGTCTCGCGCCATCTGCTCGGCGAGCGAGCCGCACACGTCGGTCAGCGCATCGGTGAGCGCATGGACTTCGGCGCGGCCGGACACCGTGACGCCCGAGGCACCATTCGCAAGCACGAGCACCGTGTCGTTGGTGCTCATCGAGCCGTCGACGAGCAGCTGATTGAACGTGCTCGCGACCGCCTCACCCAGTGCGGCCTGCAGGACCGCGGGATCGACATCGACATCCGTGGTGAGCGCCGCCAACATCGTGGCTATCGCGGGCGAGAGCATCGCCGCACCTTTGGCGAGACCACCGACGACTGCGGTCGTGGTGCCGACCGAAGCCGTCGCTTCCTTACGAACCGTGTCGGTCGTGAGAATCGCGTCGGCTGCCGCGGTTCCGCCGTTCAGGTTGCGGCATAGGTCGGGGATCCCGGACTCCAACGCGGCCATCGGCATGAAGTACCCGATGAGTCCAGTCGAGCACACGAGCACATCGGTGGCATCACAACCGAGCCCGGCACCGGTGAGCTCCGCCATCCGGCGGGCGTCGACCCGGCCCTGCTCCCCCGTCGCCGCGTTGGCGTTGCCCGAAGACAGCACGATCGCCGCGGCCTGTCCATTTGCAAGATGCGATCGACTCACCTGGACGGGAGCGGCGCAGGCGAGGTTGGTGGTGAACACTCCGGCGGCGGCCACGGCACGGGCGTCGGCGGTGGCCACGACGGCAAGATCCGCCACTCCATCGGGCTTGATGCCCGACGCGATGCCACCGGCCACAAAACCTTGCGCACTGGTCACACTCACGGCCACATCCCCACCGTCGGGAGCGCCGTCGCCTCGGGCAGGCCGAGGACCACGTTCGCATTTTGGATCGCGCCGCCGGACGCGCCCTTCACCAGGTTGTCCAACACCCCGAGCGCCAGGATCCGACCGGTGCGCTCGTCGAACCGCACGGTCACGAGGCACGTGTTCGCTCCGGTTGCCGCTTTCGTCGGTGGTGGTTCGTCGACCACCGCCACGAACGGTTCGGCCGCGTAGAACTCCCGGTACAGGTCCAGCAGTTTCGCGGTGGTGAGTCCGGCAACCGTGGGGACCGCATGACACGTCGCTTGCATGCCGCGGATCATCGGAACCAGATGCGGCGTGAACAGCGCAGTCACTGGCGCGCCGGCCAGTCCGCTCAACACCTGTTCGATCTCGGCGGTGTGCCGATGGTTGAGCAGGCCGTACGCGCTGACGCTCTCGTCGGCCTCCGTGAAGTGGCCGGTGATCTTGAGTCCGCGACCGGCGCCGGAGAGCCCGGACATCGCGTCGACGATGACCGTCGGTTCCACGAGTCCGGCGGCGAACAGCGGTGCGAGTGCCAACGTCGACGCCGTCGGGTAACAGCCCGGCACCGCGATGTTGGTGGCCGCCGCAACTGCAGGCCGGCCGAGTTCGATCAGTCCGTAGGCGAACTGGTCGATGAGCTCGGGGGCGGTGTGCGCCTCGCCGTACCACTGCGCGTACTGCTCGGACGGCAGGCGGAAATCGGCGCCGAGGTCCACGATGTGGCCGACCTCGCCGATGACCTTCGGCACGAAGCTCTGCGACGCGCCGTGGGGCATGGCCAGGAACAGGACGTCAAGCCCCGCCACCGCGACCGGATCCATCGCGTCGTACACCAGCCCTGGATACGCCACCGCCAGCGACGGGTACAGCGCGGCCACCGGCGCACCGGCGTTGCTGTCGGCGCTGACGTGCACCACCTCGATCTCGGGGTGGGTCGAGAGCAGCCGCAGCAGCTCGGCGCCTGTGTACCCTGACCCCCCGACCACTCCAGCTCGATACGACATGACGAATAGTATACAGCACGGTGAATAGCCAACCGGGGGATATGTCGGCTGCCCCTTCGGCTCCGTTCAACGGGGTCGTCGTCGGAACCGCATTCGGGCCCGTCACGTATGACGTTTCCGAGGCGGCCAACGATCGCTACTGGGAGGCCGCGGGCATCTCGCACGCGGCGCGGACGGCCGGAGTGCTCTACCCGCCGATGGCGGCCAACCTCACCATCCTCGCCTTCCAGACCGTCGCACCGGACCCGCTCCTTCACACCGCCCAACGCCTCGAGTGTCGGGCGGTCGCGCACGCTCCAATCGCGGTCACCGTCTCCGGCTCGGTCACCGATCGGTTCGAGCGGCGCGGCCGTGAGTACGTCGAGGTCACGACCACCACGACCGATGCCGGAGGCTCCGAGCTCTGGATCTCGGTCGCCACCTTCGTCGAGGCCGGCGCGTGAAGCGGTCGTTGCATCTCACCGCGGATCTCCTGCGCCGCTACTCCCGGCGGGGGAACTTTCATTCCGACGTCGACGCGGCGGCCACCATCGGATATCAGCGGCTCGTGGCGCAGGGCATGCAAGCGGCGGCACCGGCCTACGGGCTGCTGCTCGACGAGTGGGGTGACGACTTCCTCGCGCGTGGGACGATCGAGTTGAAGTTCGTCGGCATGGTCCTAGACGACGAGACCGTGGACGCTGAGGTCGAGTTCGACCCAGATTCCGGGTCGGCGACCATCGGCGTCTCGGTCGACGACCGCACCGTGGTCGTCGGGCACGCGACGCGAGGCGAAGGATGAACGCGCTCCCCGCCACCCGTGGAACACGGACTTCACCTGGAAGGACCACACCGGACCGTTCCGACGCACCGCGATCCCCAGACCGCGCGCGAGCGTCAGTTTCCGGTCGTGGTCGACGGCGTGCGCCCGTCGTCGGGCTGACCGCCCTCGAACACATTGCGCTGGTCCAACACGTAGAGCAGGGCGAGCGACGGCACGATCACCAGCGCCGCGGCCGCGGTCACGATGAACAACGCGACGAGGGTCCCCTCCGGTGCGGCACCCCGTTCGATCGTCATCGATGTGGGCAACAGGTACGGCCACTGCGCGACGCCCCAGCCCCAGACCACCGTGACGACGGCGCCGACCGCGAAGGCACGGGCGACACGAATCTTCTCCGCCAACAACAGCCCGAGCGCCGAGATCCCACAGACCGTCGAGACGATGACGAGCGGAAGCCCGCGGTCGCCGAGGTGGTCATGCAGATGCTTGGCGTCCTCGCCGAGCACCAGGTACCCGATCAACGCGAGGACACCGGCGACGATCCCGGCACCGATGGCCCGGCGCCGGAAGTACCCGACCAGATCCTCGTCGTGGGTCCGCTGCGCGTCGTACGCCAGGAACACTGCGGCGAGGTACGCGCACACGGTCACCGCGAGCAGGCCACCGACGATCGACGAGCCATTGATCCACGACGAGACCCGATCACCGGCGCGTCCGCCGGCGGGCACCCGGCCGGAGACGATGCCCCCGACCACCGACCCGAGGCAATAGGGCACGATCACGCTGGAGATGGCGAAGGCACCGCCGAAGATCCGCTTCTCGGCCACCGTCGGCACCACTTTGCGGAAGGCGAATCCCGAACCGCGGAGCACGATGCCGAGGGCCGCAATCGAGAGCGGCACGAACAACGTGAGCGTGATCGACGCAAACGTCTGCGCGAAGGCCGTCCACAGGATGACGAGACAGAAGATCAACCAGACGTGGTTGGCCTCCCACACCGGGCCGATCGCGTGCTCGATGAGCGCACGAGGCCGTCGACCGCGTTCGGCGCCGCCGGCACACAGGTCC
>JANYJV010000147.1 GCA_025361725.1 Acidimicrobiia bacterium
CTCCACGCGCCGATCAAGATCGGTCGCCATCCGCGCACCATACGAGGAGGGTGCGACCACCCCATTCCTCTCCGACTTCCGTGCAGTTTGAGGAGCTGCTGACCCCCAAAGTGCACGAAAGTCGAGGGAGGCGGCGCGGTCAGGGCTGCTTGGTGGTGTGGCGGGACTGGAGGTCGGTCCAGAGGGTGTCGACTTGGGCCACGAGCGCGGCTTGATCCGCGCCGTTGTCGATGAGGTGGGTGGCGACGGCGCGGCGCTCCTCATCGGTGGCCTGGGCGCGCATGCGGGCCTGGGCGTCTTCACGAGGGACGCCACGACCCTCGAGTCGGTCCAGACGGAGTGCCTCCGGGGCCTCGACCACGATCACGACCTCGTAGCCCCGCTCGGCCGCGGTCTTGGACTCGACCAAGAGGGGGACGTCCAGCACGATGATGCCGTCCGGAGCCTCGAGCATCCGCCGGCCAAACTCGGCGTGGATGGCCGGGTGGGTGATCGCATCGAGCGCGGCCTTGGACTTCGGCGTGGCAAACGCGACGTTGGCCAGCGCCTGACGGTCGAGCCGTCCGTCAGCGTCCACGATCGACGGTCCGAATTGCTCGACCAGGGCCGCGAACGCCGGCTGATCCGGTTCGACGACCTCACGAGCGACCTGGTCGGCGTCGAGAACTACTGCACCGCGCTCCGCGAGTAAAGCCGCAACCGTCGACTTCCCTGCGCCGATCCCACCGGTCAATCCCACGAGCAGCATGCGCCGGGATCCTAGAACCGGACCTCCACGTCTTGATGGCTCCACTGGTTTGATGGCTCTTGCGCTCGGCCTCCTGCGGTTCGGTCGTGCCGAACGAAGGGCGTTGCCGGGCCGAGGCTGTGCTCGCTGCCTCGCTTCCTCACTCCGAATGCCCGAAGTCGTGAGCCCGAACGGGCCAGAATCTACGAGATCGAATCCTTCCAACCTCCTGTCGTACGCAGTGGCGCGCCGAGCCGCGCGGTGAAACGTCGTGCCGCACGGGCGAGCCGGCGCGGCACGAGCATCGCCCGGCCGCGCTTGCGGATGAGGGGGTGGGCCCGCCGAATCGGTCCGCGTCTGGATCCCCGCTCGGTCGAGGAACTCGGCCGGCTCGGCCCGATGGCCACGTGGTTGCGATGGGTCTGTCTTGCGGTGGGCGTGCTCCTCGCGCTCACCACCGACCAGCCCCACCGCAATGCGCTCTACCTCGCGGGTGGGGTGCTGTTCGCCGACACCCTCTACCGCACTTTCAAACCGCTCGAGATCTACCCGGCCACCTGGCGCGCCGAGGCCTGGGTTGTTCTCGACCTCCTCATTGCGGTCGGGTCGATCGCCTTCACGGACACCTGGTCGAGTCCGTATCTGCTGATGCCGATCCCGCTGGTCCTGCTGGCGTCCTACGGCTGGGGCTATCGGGAGGGTTGTTTCGCCGCGCTCTTCACCGCCGGAACGATCCTCATGGCCGACGCGGTCGGTGGTGCGAGTCAAGACGCGCTCCGCACCGGTCTGCTCGTCTCGATCGTCGTGGTGGCCGCGGCCGTCGTGGGTGGCTACACCCGCCAACTCTGGCTCGAAGCCGAGGAACGAGAACGCGAAACTGCCGACGAAGTGTCGCGCATGACGCTGGCGAACGACCTGTTCCACGCGCTGCACGACGTCGTCCGCACGTTGCCGGACTCGCTGGACCTGGCCGAGGTCGTTGCCTCGGCACGCGACACGTTGCGCGAGGTGTTCGCGCCCGACGTCCTGGTGGTGTTGCTCGCCGACGAGACCAGCGCGTCGTGGCGCACCCAGCTCGCGGAAGGCGCCACCGTCGCCGAACATCTCGAGACGGCCGAGTTGCCGAGCCGGATTCGCGAGGCGCTCGACAAGCCGGGGGTCGTGCGGGTCGAGAAGACCGCGACCCAGACCGAACTCTGGAACGGCGAGTTCGCGAGCAGCGCCATGATCGTGGCGCTGCGGACACCTGATCGCGTGGTGGGACTGGTTGCCGTCGAGCACCGCGCGCCGGACCGCATCACCACGTCGGACGCCGAACTCTTCTCTCGCATCGCATCGTCACTCGCCCTCGCGGTGGACAACGCGCGGTGGTTCGGTCGTTTGCGCACCCTCGGTGCCGAAGCCGAGCGGGCGCGGATAGCACGCGACCTCCACGACCGCACCGCGCAGTCGCTCGCCTACATCGGGTTCGAACTCGATCGCCTCTCGAACCGCTACAGCGATCCTGCGCTCCCGGAACTTCACCGCGTCGTGCGCGAGGTGGTGGTGGAGTTGCGCGAGACCCTGTACCAACTGCGCACGACCGTCACTGACGACGAAGGCCTGGTGCCGCTGGCCGAGCCGTATCTGCGGCGCTGGTCCGACCGCACGGGGGTTACCTCCACCTTCGAGGCCATATGTCCGGATCGTCGGCTGCCGCGGCAAGTGGAGCAGGAGCTGTGGAGAATTTTCCAAGAGGCGCTCACGAACGTCGAGCGCCATGCCGATGCGTCGTCGGTGCACGTCACGTGGGATTGCTCCGATGGTCACGCGCGTCTGGTCGTCAAGGACGACGGCGCCGGGATGGACTCGGCGCGCCCGGCACCCGAACGCTACGGACTGGTCGGGATCCGCGAGCGCGCCGACGCGATCGGCGCGAGAGTTCACTTCGACAGTGATCTCGGCAACGGAACGACTGTCCTCATCGAAATGGAGACCACCGCATGACCCGAGTTCTTCTCGCCGACGACCATCAGATGTTGCGGCAGGCCGTGCGCCGAGCGCTGGAGGAGTCCGGGCTCAACGTGATCGCTGAAGCCGCCGACGGCGGCGAAGCGGTGGAGCTCGTGCAGGCACTCAGCCCCGACGTGGTGCTGATGGACGTGAGCATGCCGGTACTCGATGGCATCGAGGCGACTCGCCGAATCAGCGCGACCGGATCAAGGGCACAGATCCTGATCCTGACCATGCACGACGAAGACGCGCTCCGAGCGCGCGCGATCCGCGCCGGCGCGGCGGGATTCCTCACCAAGGATTGTGAACTCCGCGAGGTCGTCGACGCGGTGCGTGCTGTCGCCTCGGGCGAGCACCTCGTATCGCCCGACATCGCGCAGGCGATGTTGGCGCAGTTCCCTGAGGAGCCGGTGGCCGACGCGGTGGTCGAAACGACGGGTCCGTTGACGCGTCGGGAAAAGGAAGTTCTCCAGGCGGTGGCCGACGGTCGGTCCACGACCGAGATCGGCCGGGAACTCTTCATCAGCGTCAAGACGGTGAAGAACCACCTGGCATCGATCTACGCCAAGCTCGATGCTCGTGACCGCACCCAAGCCGTGATCTCGGGCATGCGCATGGGCATCGTCTCGCTGCGCTGACCCACCTCGAGGACCAGGGTGGCGCGCAGCGAGACGAACGCGCGTGAATCAGGCGGTTGCTTCGGGGCTCTCTGCGGTCGCTTCGGCCTTGGCCTTGGGTGCCGCTTCGGGCGCGTCAGCTTCGGAGGTCGCTTCCGGCTCGGCCGCTGCTGGTACGGACGCCTCGGCCTCGGCCGGCGCAGCAGCCTCGGTCTCGGGTACATCGTCGGAGAGCAAGACGCCTTCGATGGGCAGGAGCGACGGCTCGTGGGTGTCGCCACCGATCGAGTGCGCGGGTTCCGCAACGGCGGGGGCCGGCGGTGCTTCGGGCTTCTCTTCGGGCACGTACTCCGGTCCGATGTAGGTGCCGGACTCGTCGTACATGTGCTCGCCGAACTGGTCCTGGTACTCGGCGGCCACGACGCCACCCTCGGCGGCCTGCTTGATCGACAGCGAGATGCGCCGACGGTCCAGGTCGATGTCGATGATCTTGACCCACAGCTCCTCGCCGGGGGTGACGACCTGCTCGGGCGCCTCCACATGGTGCACGGCCATCTCGGAGATGTGCACGAGACCTTCGATGCCGTCGCCCACCTGCACGAACGCGCCGAACGGCACGAGCTTGGTGACCCGGCCGTAGACGAGCTCTCCCACCTGGTGACCGGTGGCGAACTCCTGCCACGGGTCCTGCTGGGTGGCCTTCAACGAGAGCGAGATGCGCTCACGTGAGAGGTCGACATCGAGGACCTGCACCGTGACTTCGTCGCCGACGGTGACCACCGAACTCGGGTGATCCACGTGCTTCCACGACAGCTCGGAGACGTGAACGAGTCCGTCCATACCGCCGAGGTCGACGAAGGCACCGAAGTTGACGACGCTCGATACGACACCGGGCCGGATCTCGCCCGGCTTGAGGTTGGTGAGGAACTCGTCCCGCTGCTCGCGCTGGGTCTCTTCCAGGTACGCACGCCGTGAGAGCACGACGTTGTTGCGGTTCTTGTCGAGCTCGATGATCTTGCACTCGAGTTCCTTGCCGACGAACGGCTGCAGGTCCCGAACCCGGCGCAGGTCGACGAGGGATGCGGGGAGGAACCCACGCAGGCCGATGTCGATGATCAGACCGCCCTTGACGACTTCGATGACGAGGCCCTTGACGATGCCGTCTTCTTCTTTGAGCTTCTCGATATTGCCCCACGCCCGCTCGTACTGGGCACGCTTCTTCGACAGGATGAGCTGCCCGTCCTTGTCCTCTTTCTGGAGGACGAGGGCTTCGATGACTTCGCCGAGGCTGACGATCTCGTTCGGGTTGACGTCGTTGCGGATCGACAGTTCCTTCGCAGGAATCACGCCTTCGGACTTGAAGCCGATGTCGAGGAGGACTTCGTCAGCGTCGATCTTGACCACGGTGCCGGTAACCAGGCCACCTTCGTCGAACGAAACCAGGGTCGCGTCGACCGCATCGGCGAACGACAGATCACCCAGGTCGTTGAACACGACGTCGTCGGTCGCCTCGAACGGTGTGTCTTCGGCTTCCTCGGTGGCGTCGGCCGCATCGGCCGCGGGTGCGTCGGGCGCAGGCGCGTCGCCGGCCGGTGCGTCGGTCTCGATCTCCGGCTCGGGCAGGTCCGTGATGGTGGGCTCGGGAAGATCGGTAGCAGTGGGGGCAGCCTCGCCGCTGGGCGGGGCTTGGGTGGTCTCAGACACGGAAGTCGGTCTCCTAGAGGGCGGGAACAGTCGGGCGGCGCCAGGGCGGCGACGCGGGTGAACAGGGGTCGTGCGAGGTTGGAACGGAGCGAGGCTAGCGGGCTCGCGCCCCGACGGCGAAAAGTCGATTCCCGTCCCGGCCCAGAGGATCGGTGACGAAGGCCCAACTTCTGGGGAGGGCCGCCCGGTCATAACCTCCCCGACGTGACGCAGCCTTCGTCGGGTCCGCCCGACGGTCCCTGGTTCAACGATCTCGCCGCGTTCGTCGGTGCCGCGTACTGGGCGCCGCACACCTCGCGGGTCCAGGCGTTCGCGGCCGGTACCGAGCAAGAAGTCGGCTATCTCGTGGATGCCTTCGAGCTCGTGCCCGGCGGCCGTGTCCTCGACGTCGGCTGCGGTCCGGGTCGGCACGCGCTCGCCCTGGCTCGGCGCGGCATCGAGGTGGTCGGCATCGACCTCTCCCCCGCGTTCATCGACCTGGCCACCGGGTGGGCAGCCGCAGATTTACTGCCCGCTCGGTTCCATGTGGCCGACGTGCGTTCGCTTGCGTACGACGGCGAGTTCGACGCCGTGGTCTGTCTGTGCCAAGGCGGATTCGGGCTGCTCGGCGGTGACGACGAAGGGGCGGTCTTCGCGCGCCTGGCACGTGCGCTGGCACCGGGAGGTCGGCTCGCGCTGACCGCGTTCTCGTCCTACTTCGCGCTGCGCCATCTGGAGGCGGGCGAGACCTTCGACGCGCGCACCGGAGTCCTCCACGAACGCACCACCGTCCGCAACGAGACCGGCGAGGATCGTGAGTTCGATCTCTGGACCACGTGCTTCACGGCCCGGGAGTTGCGGCTGCTCGCCGAGGCGGCCGGACTCGTCGACATCACGGTGTCGTCCGTGGCTCCCGGCGCGTACGGACATGATTCGGTGTCGTTGGATCGCCCCGAGTTGCTACTCCTCGCAACGCGGCCCTGACGCAGCGCGCTCCCCCTCGTCTCATCGGGTCTGACCACGCCATGGGGGGCGAAAGCCGATGAGAGGGCGGCCCGCCCGGTGCGCTACTTCGCTTCGGCCCAGCTGGGGCCGAAGCCCATGTCGACCACGAGGGGGACGTCGAGTTCGATGGCGCCTTCCATCGCCTCGCGGATCACCGGTTCGATCGCCGACCGTTCGTCCAGCGGGACCTCGAACACCAGCTCGTCGTGGACGGTGAGGATCATGCGAGTGCCGAATCCACCGTCGCGTAATGCGCGGTCCATGCGGATCATCGCGACCTTGAAGATGTCCGCCGCGGAACCCTGGACCGGCGCGTTCTGGGCCATCCGCTCCCCCATCTGGCGGATGCGGAAGTTGTCGGACGCGAGTTCGGTGATCTGGCGGCGGCGGCCGAGGATCGTGGTGGTGTACCCGCGGGCCTTGGCGTCGAGGATGGTTTGTTCCATGAAGGCACGCACGTTCGGGAACCCGGCGAAGTAGTTGTCGAGGATCTCTTTCGCCTGATCGGTGGGGATGTCCATCCGCTGCGCGAGGCCGTACGCCTCCATGCCGTACGCGAGTCCGTAGTTCACGACCTTGGCGAACCGCCGGTGATGATCGGCGACGTCGGCTTCGGCCACGCCGAACACTTTCGATGCCGTGACCGTGTGCACGTCCACGCCGCGTGCGAACGCGTCGATCAGCCCGGGGTCTTTGGCGAGGTGCGCCAGGATGCGGAGCTCGATCTGGGAGTAGTCCGCCGTGAGGAGCCCGTACCCGTCCTCGGCGACGAACGCACGCCGCAGCAGCTTCCCTTCTTCCGTGCGGATCGGGATGTTCTGCAAGTTCGGGTTCTCGCTGGAGATGCGACCGGTGGTCGTCGCGATCTGGTTGAAGGTGGCGTGAATGCGGCCGTCCGCCGCGATCAGGCGAGGCAGCGCCTCGGCGTAGGTGCCTCGCAGCTTCTCCACCTCGCGGTATTTGAGGAGGTCGGGCAGGATCGGGTGGTCACCGGCCGCGGCCATCTTCTGGAGCGAGTCGGCGTCGGTGGACGGTCCGGTCTTCGTGCGCTTGACCGGCGTGAGTTCCAACACCTCGAACAGGATGCGACGCAGTTGCGGCACCGAGTTCACGAGGAACGGCTCACCCGCGTGGTCGTGAATCTTCGTCTCGAGTTCGTTGCAGCGCTTCTGGAGATCGGCGCGCATCACGTCGAGGAACTCGCGGTCGACCCGAATGCCGGTGGCTTCCATGATCGCGAGCACGCCGATCAACGGACGCTCGACGGTGTCGTAGAGCGTCCAGAGTTCGCGCGCCTCGAGCACTGCAGTGAGTTCGGGGGCGAGCCGCAGAGCAGCAACGGCGCGGCGGCCGGCATCGTCGCCGGCGGCGTCGCCATCGAGGTCGAGCGTCCCTTCGACCACGGCTCGATTGGGCGAGACGAGTTCGATGCCGGAGTACCGACCCACCAGATCACCGAGGTCGTACTTCCCTTCCGCGGGATCGACGAGGTACGCCATCACCGCGGTGTCGAGTTCCAGCGTGTGAACCTCGACCCCCGCCTCGCGCAGCAGCCCGTGCATGAGTTCCTTGGCGTGATGGGCCACGAGCGGCGGACCTCCGGTGGCCATCAGCGCGGTGAGCGACGCTCGCACCTCCGGGTCCGCAAGGAGGTCGGCCGGCGCGTATGCCACCGAATCGTCGGCATCGCCATTCGCGAGCGCGAGGCCACGAAGTGGACTGGAACCGGCCACCCCCTGCCAATCCGCATCGAGTCCGTAGCGGGTGCCCTGCTTGCGGACGGCGTCGAGTGCGCCGGCCAGGTCCGAGGTCGAGTTGAGCCGCGTGACCTCGACGTCGAGCGCAGCCGAGACTTGCGAACTCTCCGAATCGATGGCGCCGAACGCGTCCAACAAGCGCGGGTACAACGTGCGGAACTCGAGCTGGTGGAACAGCTCGCGCACGGTCTCCTGGTCCCACCCGCCGATGTGGAGATCCTCGATCGCGCACTCGAACGGAACGTCGCGTCGCAGCACGCTCATGGCGCGGTTGTGGAAGACCTGGTCTCGGCCCTCGGCCAGGTTCGTGCGCTGCTTCGGTGGCAGATCGTCGAGATGTTCGAAGATGCCCTCGAGGTTCTCGTACGTGTTGATCAGCTTCGCCGCGGTCTTCTCGCCGATCCCGGGAACGCCGGGCAGGTTGTCGCTCTTGTCGCCGCGCAGCGAGGCGTACTCGGGATACTGGGCCGGGGTGACGCCGGTGCGTTCGAAGATGCCGGCTTCGTCGTAGAGCGCGTAGTCCGAAACGCCGCGTTTGTTGTAGAGCACGCGCACGTGCGGATCGCGGACGAGTTGGTAGGAGTCTCGATCCCCCGTGACGATGATGACGTCGATCCCTTCGCCACTCGCCCGCTCGGCCAGCGTGGCGATGACGTCGTCTGCCTCCACACCGTCCACCTCGATGACCGGCACCGCGAGGGTCTCGAGCACCTGGCGGATCAGCGGGAGCTGCGCCAAGAAGAGGTCGGGGGTCTCCTTCCGGCCCGCCTTGTAGGTGGCGTCCATCTCTTTGCGGAAGGTCACGGCCTTGGTGTCGAACGCAACGCCGAGATGGTCCGGCTTCTCGTCACCGACGACCTTGATCAGCATCGAGGTGAACCCGTACACCGCGTTGGTGACCTGACCCGAGGACGTGGCGAGATCGGTGGGCAGCGCGTAGAACGCTCGATACGCGAGGGAGTGGCCGTCGAGCAGCAGCAGTTTGCGGCGTGGGTCAGTCATTACGCAGGAGGTGGTGCGAGCGATCCCGCGACGACCTGGGCCGCGATCTCGTGCACCTTCGTGCGGCGGTTCATCGCTTCAGTTTGCAGGAACCGCCACGACGCCGCTTCGGTCATGCCGTGCTGGTCCATCAACGTTCCCTTGGCGCGGTCGATCGTCTTGCGCGCTTCGAGCCGTTCTGCGAGATCGCCGACTTCGTCTTCGAGGCTCTTCAACTCGGCATGGCGTCCGAGGGCAACGTCGATCGCCGGGATCAGATCACTCTTCTGGAACGGCTTGACGATGTAACTCATCGCGCCGGCGTCGCGCGCTTGCTCGACGAGATCACGCTGCGAGAACGCCGTGAGGATCAACACCGCGGCCAACCGGTCGGCGGTGATCTGGCGGGCGGCGGAGAGACCGTCGAGGCCCGGCATCTTGATGTCGAGGATGGCGAGCTCGGGCCGGAGGGCGCGGACGAGTTCGACGGCTTCATCGCCTCGCCCGGTTTCGCCCACGACGTCGAACCCCTCTTCTTCGAGGAGTTCCTTGAGGTCGAGTCGGATGATCGCTTCGTCCTCGGCGACGACGACGCGGGTGCGTTCGGTTGACACGTGAATCCCTCTCGATGCTCAGCGCGGCGCTGGTTCGGCGGTCATGCGGTCCAGGAGTTCGTCTTGTTCAGCGCGCAGCGCAAGCAGCCGGCGTTCGAGCACGTCGCGCTGGCTTCGCAACGCGTCGGCGTGTCGCTGGGCTTCGTTGGCCGTGGCGACTTCCATGGGGGTCTCGGCGACGATGGCGCGCAGGCGAGCGTCTTCCGCAGCATCGTCGAGGAATCCGAGTTGCTCAGCGGCAACTGCGATTTCGGTGTTGGTTTGTTTGACGCGTTCGCTCACGTCGAGGAGGCGGCGTTCGATCGAGGCCCGGGACACGGTCGGCAGTGTACGCGCCGAGGTTTGGGATTCGCCTGGGTTCAGCGTCGAACCGGCCCGATGGGGACAGAATGCGACGATGCCGACCCACCCGATCTTCACTCCCGAGCACGATGAGCTGCGCGCCAGCGTCCGACGGTTCGTGGACACCGAGCTGCGGCCCCACATCGATGAATGGGAGTCGGCCGGATTCTTTCCGGACTCAGTGTTCCGGCGGTGCGGTGAACTCGGATTCCTCGGGTTGCACTATCCGGGTGCGTGGGGCGGGTCGGACGGTGACCTGGCCGCCAGCCTGCTGTTCATTGAAGAACTCGGCCGCTGCGGTGGCGGTTCCATTCCGATGGCCGTCGCGGTCCAGACCCATATGTGCACCCCGGCGATCGCGGAGTTCGGGACCGACGAACTCAAGGAGCGGTACCTCCGCCCGGCGATCTCGGGCGAGAAGATCGGCGCCATCGCGCTCACCGAACCGGACACCGGGTCGGATGTGGCGAGCATCACCACGCGTGCCGAACAAGACGGTGACACGTGGATCGTGAACGGCCGCAAGATGTTCATCACGAACGGCACGCGTGCCCAGTTCATGACCATGGCGGTCCAGACCGAACCGGGTTCCAAGCATCGCGGCGTCTCGATCTTCATCGTGGACACGGACCTGCCGGGCGTGACCGTCTCGCGGAAGTTGGACAAGCTGGGCATGCGCGCGTCCGATACAGCGGAGATCGCGCTCGACGACGTACGCGTGCCCGCCGGCAACCTGCTTGGTGGCACGGTCGGCGAGGGATTCGCGCAGATGGCATGGCAACTGCAATACGAGCGGCTCTCGGGCGCGGCGCAGAGCATCGGTCAGGGTGACGACTGCTTAGTCCAGACGATCGCGTACGCGCGCGAGCGCCGTGCGTTCGGTCGTCCGCTCGCGGATAATCAGGTGATCGCCCACATGCTCGCCGATGCCGCCACCGAACTCGAAGCGGCGCGTGCGCTCACCTACGACACGATCTGGCGCGTGCAGCAGGGCGAGTACCCTGTCGTCGAGATCTCGATGGCGAAGAAGTACGCCGCGCAAGTGCAGAACCGTTTGGTCGACACGTGTCTTCAGATCTACGGCGGTGCCGGTTACCTGAACGAGACGCCGGTGTCACGGTTGTGGCGCGACGCTCGCCTTCAACGCATCGGTGCCGGCACCGATCAGATCATGAATGAGGTGATTGCGAAACGAATGGGCATCCGCGGGTAGGCGTCGGGTAGGCGTCGGGGAGGCCGGGCCGCAGGTCGTCAAACTTCAAGGATTGAAGTGCTTGATGGACGCGAGATCCGTACGGTGACCGAACATCAGATCTCAGCGAGCTTCGGTGAGCATCCGGGGGCATCATTCCCAACGCAGGTGTCAACGTGTACTCCATCCCGCCGGCTGGTTGAGTCACGAGTTCGGCTGAGCATTCTTTGCTGGCCCCCGAGCCACCGTATGGGTGGCTGCGGGGACAGTGAACGAACTGACTTCGTCAGAGCAGCGTGAGCCAGACGCGTTTGCCGTCACCGTCCGGGTCATCGTCCCAGCCCCACTCGTGGGCGACCGCGGCCACGATCGGTAGGCCGCCGTCGAACCCTTCAGGGTCCGGCTTGCCCATCCGTGGGGACTCGGCGTTACCGTCGATCACCTCGAGGCGAATCCCGCGACCCTCTTTCCGGGCTCGCACCGTGATGACGCCGCCGGCGTGAACGATCGCATTGGTCACGAGTTCGCTGAGGGCGAGTTCGCCGGTTTGGGTCTGCTCGTCGGTGAGGTCGAGTCGGCCTGCGACGTCACGAAAGAACATCCGGGCCGCATGCACGTCCTGTGGTTGGGCGCGCAACTTGATTTCATGGACACGCGGTGTCCGCATCGCGTCCCTTCACGCCTTGGTCGACGAGGCCCGAGTCCACGCCCGATGCACGAGTGTGCAGATGCCCCGTATTGCGGCCGGGGAAACCTCGGTGGCGGGGAGATGAAGCGCACCTGGGGTTACGTGAGTCCGAAAGCGTGGATCGCGCCCGAATCGTCGGTGACGAACACGCGTCCGCCGGAGATGACCGGAGCGTTGCGGATGGTTGCACCCACGTTCCTGCTCCAGAGTGGGCTGCATGTCGTCGTGCCACACCCGGCCGCGTTGAACGCGGCCAAGGTTCCGTCGTTCGCGCCGACGAACACGACCGAGCCCGCGACGGACGGCACGTGCGCGCCACTCGGGAGGCTCGCGCTCCAGGCGGGTGAACATGTCGCCGCGCCGCAACCGATCGCGTTGAACGCGTACAGATGGCCGTCGTCCGAACTCACGAACAGAGCCGCGTCGGTTAGCGCGACGGGGACCACATGAGCCGATCCGGCGTCGGCCGTCCACGCGGGCGCGCACGTCGGAGCACCACACCCCGCGGCCTTGAACACCTCGACGTCTCCGCTCAACTCGGGCACGTAGACCAGTCCGTTCGCTACTGCGGGCATGTCATCCCAGCCACCCTCACCCGCGAGCTGTCCGGACCAGAGGGGGACGCAGCCCGGCTGCGTGACGTCGCAGCTCGGTGGGGCCATCGCATCCCAAGCGTCGAGCCGACTTCTGTTCATGAGGTAGAGCGTTCCACCGGCGACCGCGGGCGCGCTTTCACCGAAGCCGGGGAGGAAACCTCCGAGGGGACTTCCGCTCCCGTCGACCCGCTGAGCGACCAGTCCGAGGTGCATTTGGGTCGCCGGTCGATCGCACAGGCAGAACGTGGCGTAGGAGTAGTACCCGTAGGCCACCCCGTCGGACACCGCCACCGGCGCGGATTCAGTCGCCAACAGCGGCCCGGACGCGGATGCCCCCGTCGCCGGGTCGAAGGCGCCGCCCACGTGGTAGTTCCAGTTCCCGGAGCCGTAGTCCTCGACGCTGATGAGTGCATGAAGGCTGGCACCGCCGGACCAGACTTTTCCAGCAGCGAACACCGGAGTCGCCATGCTCATCGGGTTGAGGGCGTTCGCCGGGGTCGGAAAGGTTTTCGTCCACGCAGCCGGGCATACCCGGGGCTGCCATCCGGGGCAGCCGGTCCCAGCCGCATCGAACGCCATCAGCGCGGCCGGAACGCCGGTTCGATCGGGTTGGGTGGTGACAAAGACGCGACCGCCGCCGACGACCGGCGCGGACACCTGATTGCCGGCGGTTCCTTTCCACTGCTCGGCCAGGGACCCGACGTTGCTCGGCGTGATGGACTTTTCGGAGCCGCTGAATCCCGTTCGGCCCGGACCGAACCCGACCATCGTCCAATCACACGCTGCCGCAACCAGCACGATGACACCCAGTAGTCCAACGAGTTGCACCTGCCGCCTCATGATGTCCCCTCACCGGATCGCTGCCCGGTTCATCCTGGCAGCAATGGACCGGAGGCGAAACCCCGTCTTCGATCCGGGTTGCCGACTCAGGTCAGGGTGAGCCAGACGCGTTTGCCCGTGTCGTCCGGTCCGTCATCCCATCCCCGCTCGATCCTTCTTGGTTCCGCAGGTCAAACCGGTGCCCGGGGGGGGATTCGAACCCCCACGATCTTGCGATCAGTGGATTTTGAGTCCACCGTGTCTGCCATTCCACCACCCGGGCGAGGGGGCCCATGTTGGCACCTGGAGTGGTGTGGGTCGGGCACTATGGTGCCCGTCGGTCGTCCGGGCGGAGGAACTGCACGAACATGTGGATCGTGATCAGCGTCGGAGTTGCCGGGTTGGCACTGCTTGCCATCCTTCTCCTGCCGCGGAGTCGGAATGCCGCCGACGGGCCGCTTCCGCCGGACGTCGAAGCTCGGATCCTCCTCGGCGAACGTCCGGAGGAGATCGACGGCCGGCCCGGAGATGACGATTCCGTGACCGGCCGTGACTCGTCCGGCTCCGAACGCGATCACTGAACGCCAATGGGTACCGCAGTCGTCTTCCCTGGCCAGGGCACCCAAGCGCCCGGCATGGGCATCGCGTGGCGTGACCGACCGGAGTGGATCCGAGTCGTGGACCGCGCCGAGGCCGCGCTCGGTGAGCCGTTGGGACGATTGCTGCTCGACGCCGACACCGCCGAGTTGGGTCGCACCCGCAACGCGCAGCTCGCGGTACTGCTGACGTCGCTCATCGTGTGGGAAGCGATCAAGGGGCGCGTGGAGCCAGTGGGTTTCGCCGGCCATTCATTGGGTCAGGTGAGTGCGCTCATCGCCGCCGGCGTGTTTGATTTCGACGACGGCATCCGCTTCGCCGCGATCCGAGCCGAACGGACGCAGGCGGCGGCGGACGCCACCCCTGGCGTGATGGCCGCCCTGCTCGGTGCGACGGTGGAGCAGGCGGAGGCCGGCTGTCTCGCCGCGCCGGATGCATGCTGGATCGCCAATGACAATGCACCGGGTCAGGTCGTGCTCGCCGGTACACCCGAAGGGCTCGCGGCGGGAACCGCGGCGGCCAAGGCAGCAGGGGCACGCACGGCGCGCGCGTTGGCCGTCGGCGGCGCGTTCCACACTCCGTTGATGCAACCCGCGGCCGACGCACTCGCGAGCGATCTGGCCGGTGTGCCACTGCACGAACCGAGCGCGCCCGTCGTGTCGAACGACGACGGACTCCCCTATCCGGACGCGGAGAGTTGGCGCGACCGGTCGGCTCGCCACGTCGCGGTTCCGGTGCGGTGGCGGCTCGTGCAACCGGCGCTGGTCGACCTCGGCGCGACCCGAATGCTCGAAGTCGGTCATGGCTCGATGCTGGCTGCACTCGCGAAGCGCACCATCCCTGACGTCACGGTGATCGGCATTGCCGGACCCGACGACATCGACGCAGCGTTCCCATGAGTGAGCCGAGTGGGCCGGCTGAGCAGGCTGGCGGTCGGGTGGCCTTGGTAACCGGAGCGTCGCGTGGGATCGGGCGGGCGTCCGCGATTGCGTTGGCACAGGGCGGGAGGCGAGTCGCGGTCGGGTACGCATCGGATGCCGACGCCGCCGGCGAGACCGCAGCGGTCATCACGGCGGCAGGCGGCATTGCGCGTCCGGTCGAAATCTTTGTGGAAGATCGGGAATCCGTCGACGACGCATTCACCGCGATTGAGCGCGATCTCGGTGCGGTTGAGATCCTGGTCAACAACGCCGGCGTGACCGGCGACGGTCTGATCGTGCGCATGACGGACGAGCAGTGGGATCGCGTGCTGGACATCAACCTGACCGGTGCGTTCCACACCATTCGCCGTGCCGTGCCGAAGATGATGCGTGCTCGCTTCGGCCGGATCGTCAACGTGTCCTCGGTGGTGGCGCACGTCGGCGGTCCCGGCCAGGCCAACTACGCCGCGTCGAAGGCGGGACTCCTCGGCCTCACTCGTTCGGTGGCCCGAGAGCTGGCGAGTCGCTCGATCACGTGCAATGTGGTGGCGCCCGGGCCCATCGCCACGGCGATGACGGAAGCGATGGGCGACACGTGGCTCGAGACCGTCTCGGGGCTGGTGCCCTTGGGCCGTCCGGGGACGCCGGAGGACTGTGCGGCCGCGGTGGCCTTCATCGCCTCGGACGCCGCGGCCTACATCACCGGTGCACTCATCCCCGTCGACGGTGGTCTCGGCATGGGGTTCTGACCTCGGAGCCGCCGAGACCGACTCGATTCGACTACAACAGTGCGCAACGCCGTCAGCAGAGCGGCTCGAAGGAGTGATGTGAACATGGACCGTGGTGACGCGCTCGTCGCGATTCGTGAAGTTGCCGTCGAGATCTTGAGCGTCGAACCCGACGCCGTGGTGGAGTCGGCTCGATTTGCCGAGGACCTCGATGCGGATTCGCTCGACCTCGTCGAACTGGTCATGGGACTCGAAGAGAAGTTCGACGTCTCGATTCCCGAAGAAGATCTCGAAGGTGTGGCGACCGTCGGCGACGCCGTCGACCTCGTTCTCAAGAAGGCCGCCGCACTGTCGTGACCGCGGCCAACGACCACCGGGGCAGGCCTCGGGTGGTCGTCACGGGCGTGGGACTGCACACCCCTGCCGGTTCGGGTCTCGACGCGAACTGGGACGCGATGCTCGCGGGCCGTTCGATGGCCGGGCCGATCCAACGGTTCGACGCCTCGGCGCTCTCGGTCCGCTTCGGGTGTGAGGTCCGGGACTTCGACCCGATTCCGTACCTCGGGCCGAAGGAATCTCGACGCGTCGACCGCGGAGCGCAGCTCGGATTCGCGGCGGCTGCGGACGCGCTGGCTGACGCCGGAGATCCCGGTGCGGATCCGGCGCGCTGTGCGGTCGTCGCCGGCACGGGCATCGGCGGGCTGATCACGCTCGAAGAGCAGGTGCTCATCTATTTGGAAAAGGGCCCGGATCGGGTCAGTCCGTTCTTCGTTCCGATGATGATGCCGAACTCAACGGCCGGGCTCATCGGTATCCACTTCGGGTGGACCGGACCGATGCTCTGCATCAGCACCGCGTGTGCGGCGAGCGCCAACGCCATCGGTGAAGCCACCCGCATTATCCGTGACGGCTCGGTGGACGTCGTCATGGCCGGTGGCACCGAGGCGAGTCTGATGGCGCCGGCAGTGGCGGCGTTCGCCCGTATGGGTGCACTGAGCAAACGCAACGACGAACCCGAACTCGCATCCCGTCCCTTCGATCAAGCCCGCGACG